>CAZNTU010000061.1:0-23867 GCA_964575975.1 uncultured Desulfobacteraceae bacterium | reverse complement strand
AATCTCCAACAACGAATAACCAATCTCCAACAACGAATAACCAATCTCCAACAACGAATAACCAATCTCCAACAACCAATCTATTCCTTCGCCGAACTCTTCCCGGTCTTCACGTTGAAATTTCCGCTCGACAAGGGCGCTCGCCAGTCGGCGATCAGGTCCTTGGAGCCTTCCAGGTAGTCCGACCAGGCGTCTCCCGCGACCAGTCCTTTCGTCTCCCAGACCACCTGGAACTGGCCGTCCTCCTGGATCTCCCCGATGAGCACCGGCTTGGTAATGTGATGGTTCGGCATCATGGCGGAATATCCTCCGGAGAGGTTGGGGACCGCGATTCCGAGTATGGCTTCCTGGACGGCCGAAGGATCGGTTGTTCCGGCCTTTTCGACGGCTTTGACCCACATGTTGAAACCGATGAAGTGCGCTTCCATGGGGTCGTTGGTCACGCGTTTGTCGTTTTTGACGAAGGCGTGCCAGGTTTTGATGAATGCGTCGTTGATTTCGGTATCCACGCTCATGAAATAGTTCCACGCGGCCAGATGGCCCACGAGGGGTTTCGTGTCGATGCCGGAAAGCTCTTCCTCTCCGACGGAAAAGGCGACGACCGGGATCGATTCCGCCGTGACGCCTTGGTTTCCGAGTTCTTTATAAAAAGGTACGTTCGCGTCGCCGTTGATGGTCGATACCACGGCGGTCTTTTTTCCCGCGGAGCCGAACTTTTTGATGTCCGCCACGATGGACTGCCAGTCGGAATGGCCGAAAGGGGTGTAGTTGATCATGATGTCCTCCTGGACCACGCCTTTGGATTTCAGGTAGGCTTCGAGGATTTTATTGGTGGTGCGCGGGTACACGTAGTCGGTGCCGGCAAGCACCCAGCGTTTCACGCCCCCGTTGTCCATCAGGTAGTCGACAGCCGGGATCGCTTGTTGGTTGGGCGCGGCCCCTGTGTAGAAAACGTTTTTGGAGGATTCCTCGCCTTCGTACTGGACCGGGTAGAAGAGAAGGCCGTTCAATTCCTCGAACACCGGCAGGACCGATTTTCTGGACACGGAAGTCCAGCACCCGAACACCGCAGCCACTTTCTGCTTTTCAATCAGTTCCCGGGCTTTTTCCGCGAACAAAGGCCAGTTCGACGCCGGATCGACGACCACGGCCTCCAGTTTCTTTCCAAGAAGGCCGCCCTTCTTGTTCTGTTCCTCGACCAGCATGAGCATGGTGTCCTTGAGCGTGGTTTCGCTGATCGCCATCGTTCCCGAAAGGGAATGGAGGACGCCCACCTTGATGGTTTCCTCCGCAAAAGCGTTCCCGTGCAGGGCCGCGCATGCAAGCAAGATTAGCAGTGTCGCGATCGTGCCTTTCAGTCCTCTCTTCATGTCTCTTCTCCTTTTCTTTTCCTTCTTCGTCAAAGTTATGAATATTGCGCTTCGAATCCACGGGAAACCGTGACAAGCATTTGCCGTATGGCTTGTTGCATCGGCCGTGCCACAAGTCGCGATCGCGTCTCCAGTCCGTCCCGTTCGCGAACCAGACCGGCTATTGGCGGGGAATCCGATTCGATTTTGTTTTCTTCAAATTCATGCCGAACCAATCGTATACGTTACGTTTTTGAAACTTATTTGCGATTTTCAGAACATTTATGTCGTGACAGCCGCCAGCCTTCGAGCATAGATGCCGGCATTGCATTCGCCGAACGAATCCATTGTTAGTGTGGATGACGACGGCGACGGGTCGGCGTCGAAACTCGACAACAACATCCCAAGGAGGCATTACGAGGCCGAAAAGGACCGCAAGGAAAGCAACCGCAGGTGGGGCGAATTGGCCAACAAAATGGGAACCCTTGTGGAGGACATCGTCGCGTCCAGCCTCCCCCCCCGGATCGTTTCGGAATTGTTCGGCTGCGACCAGTCGGATTTTTTCGGTGTCCGGCAGAGAAAAAGAAAGGACGGCGCCGCACGAGAATGGACGAGAGGTCGCAAAAGGACTGCTTGCTGCGCGGACTCGCCCTCGTGGGCTTTCGAGGCGTCGAAAGCGTCCCGGGTTCGCCTCTCAACGTACCGCGAAGCGTGCTCATTCCAAAGTTCCAAAGTCGACTATGGAAGAGGTTCGTTCGCGCCTTTCTCCGCTTGTTGTCCAAGCCTCTCCTATTTCATCAGCAACAGGCTCAGAGCCATCACGAGCATGCCCGCGACAAGTCCAAGAAGACTGTCATGCCCTTTCCCGTAAGCCCTGCTTGTCGGGAGCAACTCGTCCAAGCTGATATATACCATAATGCCCGCAACGCCTCCAAAAAGAACACCCATTATTTCTGGAGGGATCACTCCGCTGTCGCCCCCGAGAAAAAACAGGATCGCCGCATATGCGATGACGGCGCCGACCGGTTCGGCCAACCCGCTGAGCGCCGAATAGAGGAACGCCTTTCTGCGGCTGCCGGTGGCGTAGAAGATGGGGACGGAAACGCTGACTCCTTCGGGTATATTGTGCAAGGCTATCGCGATCGCGATGGCCACGCCCAGGCCGGGGTCCTGCAAAGCCGCGAGGAACGTTGCCAATCCTTCCGGAAAGTTGTGGATTCCGATCGCCAATGCGGTGAACATTCCCATGCGCATTAGCTTATGATTCGCACCATGATAGTGAACGTCGGGAGACTTTGCCTGCGTCCCTTCCAAGGTCGCGAAGCCCGGCGCATTCGCGGAAGGGTTGCGCAACGGCAGCGTTTCGGCCTCGGAGTGGGGTTCGTGCGGGTTCTCCGCGGCCGGGATCAGATTGTCAATCAACCCGATGAGCAGTATCCCGCCAAAGAAGGATCCGGCGTTGATCCAGTGTCCCCAGGTCTCTCCGTACCGTCCCACTAACGACTCGACCCCCTTGTAAAAGATTTCCACGAAGGATACGTATAGCATTACGCCAGCCGAGAATCCCGTAGTCACGGAAAGAAAGCGGTAATCCGTTCTTTTCGCCGCGAAAGCGATCACACTTCCTATCGCAGTCGCCATTCCTGCCGCGACTGTCAATCCGAATGCAATCCATACGTCTCTCATGGTAGTTTCCTCATACCGGCTAATATTGTCTAATCGCCTCTCTTACAGGCAAAACAATAGTTGCAATATCTTTGAACTTCTGGAAACCAGACAATATCGGGAATATGTGAAAAAAACAAGTGGACCGTGTCTTTCAATCGGAACTTGACTTGCCGGAGGATTTCGATTACACAGACAGTCGAATGCGAGGCGCCGCAAGGCCCAAAGAGGGAATCCCGTGAAAGCCGGGAGCGGTCCCGCCGCTGTAACCCGCGTATTTTCGCCTTGTACGGAAATACAACCTTTTCGACCTCGTTGGTCACTGTTCGCTCCAAGCGAATGGGAAGACCGTCGGAAAGGGCGGGGAGCCAGAAGACCTGCCTCGCATCGGATTGTGGAGCCTATTGCGGCCGCCATGGACGGTCGTCGGCTTCGAAAATCGACATGAAAAAGGGTCAAGAAAACTGGGTGCGCCCTTCAGGCATTTTACGGCTTGAAGGGCGTTTTTTTTTGTATTTATTGTTCATGCGAGAAGGAGGAAAAGATGAAAAGAATCACCGTTTGCTTGGCGGTCGTCTTTTTGGCGGCCGTTTTCGCGGTATCGTCTTCGCTTGCCGGCCACGGGGAAAAACCGGAGAAGAAAACCGGCTTTTTGCTCGTGGCGTTCGGCACCAGCGTACAGGAAGCCCAGGCGTCGTTCCGAAGAATCGAGGAAAAAGTCAGGAAAGCCCATCCCGACGTTCCGCTCCGATGGGCGTTTACCTCCCGCATCGTCCGCAATATCCTCTCCGAACGCGGGCAAACTTACGATTCCCCGGAAGTCGCCTTGGCAAGGATGATGGACGAAGGCTTCACCCACGTGGCAATTCAGTCTCTCCACACCATCCCCGGCGAGGAATTCCACGGCCCTCTGGAAAACGCGCGCAAATTCGAGGGAATGGCGGGAGGCATGCGAAAGGAGTCGGTGGGATATCCTTTTCTGATCGTAGACGAGGACGTCGAGCGGGTCGCCGACGCTCTTCTGAGCATCGTTCCCGAGGAAAGAAAAAAGGACGAGGCGGTCGTGTTCATGGGCCACGGCACGCACCATCCGGCCAACGCCTATTACGCGGCCCTGATGTAGCGGGTTCAGCTCAAGGATCCCAACGTTTTCGTCGGGGCCGTGGAGGGTTTTCCCGAGATCGACCATATTCGTGACCGGCTTCTGGCTGGCAAATTCACAAAGGCCTGGCTCATGCCCTTCATGTCGGTCGCCGGGGACCACGCAGTAAACGACTTGGCGGGCGACGAGGAGGATTCCTGGAAATCGGCCTTGACGAAGGCTGGCGTCGAATGCGTCCCCGTCTTGAAGGGCACGGCCGAATACGACGTCTTCGTCGATATCTGGGCGGACCACCTTGCCGTACCGCTGTCGCGTTTCTAATCGCGGGCGGTCGCGTAGAAGAGCGCGAATGGCGGTAAGGGTGGAATGGCGCGGCAGGGAGGACGATCCGAAAGCCAGAAGACCTGCCCGGACGAACGGAGGGGAAAACCGCGCGGATGTCGGAGTCTCCAACCACAATCGCAATTCCGAGAAAAAAAAGGGACGTCCCGGATCGAATTTTTCGATCCGGGATTTTTTGGGCTATCCTCGGTCGCGGTTGTCCGACCGTATCCATGTATCCGCGATGGACCGTATAGTGCTCAGGAGGACCCCGTTGCCGCATACACGAGAAACGATTCTAAACGAGGAGGTCGGAATGCATCTCTATTGGCGGATACAACAGGACTTGAACAGCATGGGCGAGGCGATCGAGTTTCGCGATCCTCGACTGGCCAGAAGCTATAGCAAATGGTTGCGTCGAAACGTTGCAGGGTTGTTTCCGACGTTGGAATTCGACTTGGCAAGATGGATATGGCCAAGCATGAACTGAAAAGGACGTCGGGGGAAACCGATTTGCGCGACTGTTTCTAAATTCGTTCAAATGTGATATTCATCGGGCTTGGTTCGAATTCGGAAAAACAAGGGAGGAAAGATGCAAAACTGGAAAATGCCGGGCATGCGAGCGGGTTTGTTTTTCCTGTTCGCCTTGCTCCTGGTCCCGTGCTCGACGGGGGCCGAGCAATTCAAAAAGAAGGTCGAAAAGCCGATCGACGAATCCATATCCATTCGGCAGGAGGCTCAAAAGGAATTCGAAAAATGGGCCGACGAAAAAAGCGCGCTGGAGACCGAATTCGAAAACCTGACGCAAACCAGGGAAAGGCTTGCCGCCGAAGTGGAAAGACTGACAAGGGAAACCGACGCGAAGGAAGAAAAGATAGCCGCAATAGACCGGCAAATCCGTTCCATGGAGATAATCTCGGAGGATTTCGCCCCGTTTCTGGAAAACGCTTACGCCAAACTGGCGGAACAGATCGAAGAACCGCCGCCGTTCCTGATGGAAGAAAGAACACTAAGACTTCACGGCCTTAAAGAAACGCTGGACGACTCGAGGGTCGCCATGGGCGAAAAATTCCGAAAGGTAATGGAGGCGCTTTTTATCGAGGCGGAGTACGGAAACACGGTGGAAACGTACCAGGAAAAGATCGGGATCGGGCGGGAGGAAGTATTGGCGACGGTCTTCCGGTTGGGGACCATGGCATTGTTTTACGAAACTTTGGACCGGAAAGGCGTCGGATATTACGACCTGTCCGAAAACAAATGGACGCCGCTACCGGCGGAGGCCAATCGGGAAATACGCGAAGCCATCGAAATCGCGTCGAAAATGCGACCTGCGGAAATCGTTTCTCTGCCGTTGGGAAGGATCGTCGTAAAATGAAAAAATCAATCGTCGCAGCCGTATTGGTCGCGAGCATCGTCTGCTTTTCCTTCTCCGTCGCCAATGCTCGTGATCAGCGGGCCATGAGCCTCGAGGCAGAGGCGAAAAAACGGGAGATGCTGCAAAAGGCGGAAAAGGAAAAAGCAGACGCCTTGCGGGAAAGTCAGGAAACCTTGGCCGGAATCAAAAACGACAGAAACGCATTGACCTCGTCGGTCGCGACCATCAAGGAGGAAACCGAGGCGCTGGAAAGACGTCGAGCGGAGTTGGAAAAGCGGCTTGCGGAACTGGACGCACGGGAAAAGGAGCTTTCCGCGGCGGCGGAGGAAATGAGTTCCGAAATCAAGGAACTGGTGGGTTTCGTGCGGATAAACGCGAAGGACTTGGAGAAACTTTTCAGGCAAAGCCCCCAGAGCGCATTGTTGCCGGACCGCTCCCGGTTCGCGGACGATATCCGCGACGAAAACAGATTCCCGGACATGGCCGACATCGAGAAAACGATCCGATTGCTGCTGGACGAAACCCGCATGTCCGGCGAGGTCCGATTGCAAAAAGGTACCATCGTGGACCGGAACGGCGCGGAGGTCGAGGTCGAAATTCTGATCCTTGGCAATTTCACGGCGGCCTACCGGCACGAAGGCGAAACCGGTTTTCTGATCTATTCGGAAGCGAGCGGGCGATTTTTCGCGCTCTCGAAGCTTCCGCCAAGAAGGCTTCAAAGAGAATTGGCGGACTACATGAAGGGCGCGTCCGACGACGTTCCCATGGATATTTCCCGAGGCGGGGCCTTGCGTCAGCTCGCCCACGAACTGACCCTCGCTGAGCAAATCCCCAAGGGCGGTCCCATCGTATGGCCCATATTGGCGATCCTGGCGCTGGGTCTTCTGATCGTTCTGGAAAGGCTGTTTTTCCTTTTTCGGTACAGCATCGACGCGGACAAGTTCATGAAGAAGATCGCGGACCGGATTTCCCAAGGACGCTGGGAGGAATGCGGCGAATACTGTTCCCGCCTGGGGAACAAGGCCGTGCCCAAGGTGATCATGGCGGGAATCGAGGCAAGGGATTTGGACCGCTACGACCTGGAGAACGCGCTTCAGGAAAAAATATTGAGGGAAATTCCCCGTCTGGAGAGATTCTTGTCGACGCTGGGAATTTTGGCAGGCATCGCGCCGCTTTTGGGTCTATTGGGCACTGTGGCGGGAATGATCGAAACATTCCACGTGATCACCTATTTCGGGACCGGGGATCCTCGCATGATGTCCGGCGGCATTTCCGAAGCCCTGGTGACGACCATGCTCGGCCTTTCCGCCGCCATCCCCCTCATGCTGTGCCACACGCTTCTTACCAGGAAAGTGGACACCCTCGTCTCCCAAATGGAGGAAAAGGCGGTGGCGTTCGTGAATACGGTGTACGCGTGCAGGAATTAGCGGTTGGCGGTTTGCGGTTAGCTGCGGGGCGTCAGGCCGTAGGGTTGGTGCTTTCACATCCGGAATGGATGTTCCAGCGGTTTTGATGTTTTAAGGCCGGTGCCTAACATCTTGTTCCTAACGGCTAATAGCTAACCGCTAACAGCTAACCGCCAACCGCTTTCAACAAGGACGAAAAAACGAGATGCATTCGATAATACAACTGATTGCCGATCAATATTTCATCTTCGAGGAATACCTGGCGGCGGGCGGGGTCGTGATGATACCGCTGTTGGCGGTTTCCACCGTGATGTGGATACTGATCGTGAACCGCTTGCTGTTTTTTCGGCGGCTGTACCGGAAAAATATGGACCGGGAGCGGGCGGCGCGATATATCCGGGAGGGGGAAATTCCCGATCCCAAGGAATACCGGGGCGTTGTGGCCATGCTTGTCACCGAGTTTCAAATGCGCCGCACCGGAAGCATCGACGTGGATCGTCCGATATTGGACGAGACGGTGATGTCGGTGGTGTCCAACCTGGATCGGCATTTGGCTGTGATCGGATCGCTCGCGAAGGCCTCTCCTCTGCTGGGACTCTTGGGCACGGTAACGGGCATGATCGCCACTTTCGACACCATCAGCGTTTTCGGCGCGGGAAACGCGCGCGCCATGGCGGCCGGAATTTCCGAAGCGCTCATAACGACCCAAACCGGCCTGCTGGTCGCCATTCCCGGACTCTACGCCTACAATTGGCTGGCGCGCAGGGCGGAGAACTTGAAACGCCGGGTGGCTTCCGTAGGAATGTACTTGAGCAGGCATTTGGCCTGCGGCAAAGGAGAGTAGAAAATGCTGAACATAACGGGCGCTCGGAAACAGCGGCGTCAACCGCTCGACATCAACATGGCACCCCTGATCGACATGGTGTTCATCCTTTTGATTTTCTTCCTTGTAACCACCAGCTTCGTGAAGGAAAGCGGTATCGACGTGAACCGTCCGACCGCCGCGACGGCAGAGTCCATGCCGAACATCGGAATCATGATCGGGATCGACAAGGACAACGGCATTTTCATGGAAAAGCGCCAGATCGACATAAAGGCCGTGCGGGCAAACGTGGAGCGCGCCTTGGCCGAGAATCCGAAAAGCACGGTGGTGATCGTCGCCGACAGGCAAAGCCGCACGGGCATCGCCATCGAAGTCATGGACGCCTGCCGTCTCGCGGGGGCCGAATCGGTTTCCATCGCCGCCAGCTTTCCGTCGGAGGGAAATTGACATGGACATGGCGACGGCCAAGACCGCCCGCGAAAGGCCAAGACCGTTCCAATGGCTCAAAACGGGGACCATGTGGACGTTTTCCGCGATTTTCGCAATTCTTTTGAACCTCCTCCTGTTCAGCCTCATGCCGCGACTCGTTCAGACCGGACCGGGCGACAGGGAACAATTCGAAAAGATTCGCACCGTGGATTTCATCAGACTGAAGAAGGAAGAGACGCCGCCGGAGCGAAAACAGAAAGAAAAGAAGCCGCCGGAGCCGAAGCAGCCGGAAAGGAGGGACATGGTCAAAAAGGAATTGTCGAGGTCCCTCCCCAAACTCGACAGCATGCGAATCCCGTACGAACTCAACCCGAAGCTTCCGGCGGGCCAAATCCGTCTGCCGGCCCTCGACATGAAGACCGTACCCTTGGACGCGCCTCCTCTGAAGGACTTCTACGACGTGGGAGAACTGGACGCTCCTTTGACTACCTTGGTCAGAACGCCGCCGGTCTATCCCCCGATGGCGAAACGGAGGGGCATCGAAGGATGGGTAAAGGTGCGCTTCCTCGTGACCGAATCCGGAGGAGTCGATAAAATCCGGATTATGGAAGCAAAACCCGAAAAGATATTCGACCGGGCGGTGGAGCAATGCGTGACGTCCTGGAGGTTCAAGCCAGGAACGGTCGATGGCCAGCCGGTAAACGCCTGGGCAGAAACGGTCGTTCGGTTCGAATTGCAATGACGAATGGTTGCCATGAAAGAATCGTTTGATATTTCCTCGAAGGCAGCCGGAGCTTCCAGCCCTGGATTGGCGAAAGCGGGCAAACTCGGGCAGAAGGGTCCGGCTGCCATGCACGAGAAAGCCGCCGAGGCTTTTCTAAAGGGCTACGAAACTTCGGAGGAGAAAAACCCCGAAATTCTCTACTACGCCGCCGCCTCCTACTTGTCCGCCGAAAAGAACGCAAAGGCGATCCCGGTGCTGGAAAGACTGATCGCGCAGGACGCGTCGAAAGCAAGGGACGAATGGAAGGAAACCCTAGCGCATGCGTACATCGCCGACGGAAAACCCCAAAAGGCGATTCCGCTCATGCAACGGCTGGTCGAGACGTTTTCGGGAGAGAAGAAAATGCAGTGGCAGGAAAATCTCCTGTACCAGTACCTGGCGCTCGACATGAAATAAAGCGCTGTCGCTGCCCGAAAAGCTGGTCGAGGACGACCCGGCGGAACCAAAATGGTGGAAGACGCTGGCGCATATCCATCTTTCGGGCAACCGGGAAAGACAAGCCCTCGTGTCTCTCGCGATCTACGTTTTTTTGACTCCCCTAGACGAAAAGGAGAAAAAGCTTCTGGCCGATTTGAACCTCGTGCTGGGCGTCCCGAAAAAGGCCGTTTCCTTCTACGAAACGCTGCATGGCGCGTCCGCCTCGGACGAATTTCTCGAAAAAATCGTCCAATGCCATAAACGGGGATGCGGAGAAATCCTTATTGACCTCGCAAATTAAACCGACAAGACCGACCTCGCCTTCCGCTTTTCCTCTTCGTCCAGAAAGCCGGGAAACACGTACACCATTTCTCCCCCTTCCGTGATGCGCAGTTCCGCCGCGCCTTGGACGCAAAAGTTGTCAAGCTCCTTTTTGGCTTCCTCCATGTTCAGGCTCGATACGGAAACGATTTCGATCGGGGATATCATTCCTTGCTTGCCGTGAATGAACTGCAGAAGCGCGCGTTGCCTTTGATCCGGTCCGAGCTTCCGCAAATTCGTCAATTTTTGGGAAAGATCGGGGTTCAAACCCTCTGAGTTGCCGAATCGGCCCTCTGTCGCCCGTTCCGAATCGTAATGTTTCCGGAGCTTGATAACAAGGTTGTGATTCTCGACGACTTGGCCGAACGTGAACAGATCGACCAGTTGTCCGATTCCAAACAAGCCGAACGTCAAAACATAAAGAACGCCCGTGCCGATTTTTCCCATATACAGTCTTTGCAAGCCGCACAATCCGAACATCGGACCGGCGACAAGCAAGAGGTAGGCGACGCCTTTCGATTTTTCAGGCTCCAGGTTCATCGTTTTTCCTCCATTTTCATGAAGCATGCGTAAAATGCGTAATCCAATGCCATGCTGCCCGTTTTTGCGGTTTCAATCCAAGTTTACAGAAAATAATCGTTTTGTCAAAGATGAAAACGCCACCCGGTCGTTCCATTCAGCTTCGTTCGAGCCTCCCGTCGCGCGGATTTTTTTGGCAATAACGTACAAGACGCCGCTGTTGTCTCGCCAGGAAGATGGGGGAGGACTACCCCGCTTTCCTGGTCACCTCCTACCAGATGATTTACGGCGCTCTGTTTTTCGCGCCGTTTTTCCTGTTCCAAACGGCGGACGTGGCTTGGACCGGGATAGGCACAAGACAATGGAGCGCGGTGCTTTCCCTGGCTTTGTTTTCGACGGTCGGGGCGTTTTTCGCCTACAACTACGCCTTGGGCGTCCTGTCCGCCGTCCGGGCGTCCATGTTTATTAATTTAGTCCCTTTCGTCACCGCTTTCGGTTCGTGGCTCGTACTGGGGGAAAACATGACCGCGATTCGGATCGGCGGAGGACTGCTGGTCGTATCGGCCGCGATTTTAGCAAATTTGTCGCGGGGGACGAAGGAGTGAGGGCCTCGGAACGAAACAAAGCCGCAAAAGCAGCGCGCAATACAGGCTGTCGGCAAGCGCGACGGCATATTCGTTTCGTTTCGCGCCGCATAGTTTCATCCGAGATCCGTTCCGAATTTTCGTTTGTCCATTTCTTCGTCCCAGGGCAGGGTCGAGCCGATATCCGGTAGCGCCGCCTTCCACGGCGGCGCGGCGCCCGTTGGCTAGCGGTCGGATTCGGTCGCCGGATGCCCGCGCCGCCGTGGAAGGCGGCGCTACCGGAAGACCGGGACATTGCCTGGTCCGCCGGGATCGTCCAGCGAAACAAAACAGAGCTTGCATGCTCGGAAAGGAAAAACGAAAGGAAATCTCAGCACCGGAAAATCGACACTTTCATCGCCCCGCGAAACGTCCGTTTTTATTTCGTTCCGCGACCCTGACGGGAATTCGGGACAAGTATTTTCCCGGCGTGACGCCGATCTGCCTCTTGAACCTTTTGGTAAAGTGGCTTTGATCGGAAAACCCGACCGCCAGGGCGATTTCGGCAAGCGGAAGGCCTTTGTCCAGCAATTGCTGGGCCGTTTGAATCCGCAGGCAATCGAGATAGACGTGGGGCGACATGCCGAGCCGCCGGTTGAATTCCCGGATGAGGCGGAAACGATCGACGCCCAAGTGCTTGGAAACCTGGCCGAGGGTCGGATTGGAGGAAAGGTTCTCCCGAAGAAAGCGCTTGGCCTTTTCGACCACCCACCCCTCCTGGGTCGGGTTCTTCGAACCGATCTCCAAATTGGAATGCCGGGCGACGAGAAGCGCGAGAAATTCCGCAAGCAAGGCCTCCCGATCCATGGCATCGTCGTTGTTCCGCAATGCGCCGTGCAGACGGCCGAACGAATCGAGCAGAAGAGGATCGTCGATCCGGACGCGAGGAAACCCTACGGATTTCCGTTCGAGGCAGCCGAGTCCTTGGGCCGCCTCGGCCATTTGGTCGCGGGTCGGATAGACGGCCCGCCAAAGGAATCCCCGCGAGTTGACCGGGACTCCCGTGTGGTCGTCCCCGGGATTCAAGACGATCATGCCGCCCGTCGGGGTGTGGTACTCGGTCCCCCGATGGACGAACGACTGGCAGCCCCGGGCGATCAGTCCGACGACAAAGTAGTCGTGCGAATGCTTCGGGAATTTGTGCGTGGTAAAAAACGCCTCGCAGAGACCGAGGCCAAGTACCTCGTCCTTCCATATGCGGCATTTCTCGGATGCCGGAATCCGGTTTTCTTCAAGAGTCTCCATAGCTTGCCCCTATTCCGGTTTCTTGGGAACCCGATAGCGCAAACAATCGAAAATCTCGGCGCGCCTTGCGCAGACGGCGAACGCCTGTCAACAATCGTCCCTTGAAGGGACTCTAACCTATTCATGACGGGAAAGATTGTACGATCTTGCATTTTCCACAACGTTTTTTATCTCCATAGGTCCGTCTTTGTCGCCATAATATAAAAAAGTCGATAATCTCTTCCGGACACTCTTCGATCACCTCGGGATCGATTGTTGGCAACAATTCTGTTGGATTGCGAAACCATGTCGAGAATTTTGCCAACGGATTTGTTGGCAACTCGTCGGTTGTGAAAATGCCCGATGCTCGCAAACGTTCGGAGTGCATACGATCCTCCGACCGAGAAGCTTGAAAAACGAATCGAACGGAAGGCTCAGTCGTCGTAGCCGGGGGGCATCGGGAAATTTTCCAATTCGGCTATGGCATCTTCGACGACTGTTTTCGGAAACATTCGCAAATCTTTCGGGTCGAACGGATGGGCGGGGAAAAAACGAAGCACAAGACGACATACGGCCAAGGCTTGGTCCCGATCTCTATTGCGTTTGATCGGTTCGCGATCGGGCTGTTTGGCCAACCAAATCTTGTGCAAGGCGAATGCCCTCGGGTCGGGGCAAACTATTTTCGCCGGATAGCCGTCCTCTCCGATCACGATATGAGAAAATTCGGGAGACGAAATCAACCATTGCAAATTCCGGACTTCCCCGGCCGCCAAGTCGTTTCGATCTCCCATCCTGCGTTTTTCAATGGTCATGACGGATTTTGGCTCGGGCTTGATCAGGTCCACCATGTAGCCGGTCCGATTGACAGCCCGAAAGCTTGATTTTCCGGCGATGGCGAAAGACCGGTCGGCTTTTTGCAAAATGTCGATAAATCCGAACGAATCCGTGTCTTCCGTCGAATAAAGCCTCAACCGCGAACGTACGTCCCAAAGAATGTCCAAGTCACGCGTAGCGGTAATCGCGCGCTCGAAAAAACCGCCCGCAGAGGCTTCGTAGCAGAATATGGCGTTGGTTCCGACCACTCGCAGGGGGCCGCCCAGCAGGTTGTTTTGTTCCAATACCCTCAAAATCGAGGTCGCGACCGCAGGGACTCTCGAAATTCTTAACGCCTTGCACAGCCGGGCCTGCTCCGACAGCCTGGATTTCAAACGAGACAGCCTTCCGTTCAGTTGTTTTTTGTTTTCCCGAAAGGATTTGTAAACAGCTTCCGTCTCGGTATTTCGGGGCCCCAGGCTCTTGCCGCGACCGAATCTGTCCAGGGAGCGGAACAGGTATTGTTTGCCCTTCGCTTTTTTCCAGTGCATTCCGCCCCTGTAGGAGCGCGCTTTCCGATACGCGTCCATGTATGCCTCGTGCAGTTGCGCGGCATCTATGAATATCCTCCTTTGTTCGGAGGACATCTCGACGAATTCCATGCTTGTTTTCTCTCGAAATAAAAAAACCGGATCGACGAAGGAAAACCTTGGTCGACTTGGAATGTTTCCGGAGGCGGAGGGTTTTCCATCAAAATCGTTTTTTTCGAATTTGAAGGAAAACCGGGAAAATGTCAACTCCAATACCATTGAAAAGAACAATGCAGGAAAAACCCGCTTAGGGGTCTTGCGGAAGACGCGGTCAAGCATGCCGCAGATTAAGGTTTTTCCTCGGTGGAATTGGTAAGCGGGGAGAGGCGAGTTGCTATTCCCGTCGTATCCATTCTTGACGACAACCCGATTTGATTGCAATATGGTTTCATTACGAAATTGCATATCTGAGAGGTGTTTATATGGCAACCGTAACGGTAAAGAACATACCCGACGAGCTGTACGAAAGGCTTAAGTCGAGCGCGGAAGCAAACCGACGCTCCATCAACGGGGAAATAATCGTGTGCATTGAAAAAGCGGTCATGAGTCGCCGAATAAATATCGACGAGGTCCTCGAGAATGCGCGTCGGCTCCGCCAATTGACGGCCGGCCATCCGGTCGGCGACGATGAGTTCGACCGGGCAAAAGCGGAAGGCCGGCTATGATTGTGGTCGATACGAACGTCGTCGGCTATCTCTTCCTCTCCAGCGAAAAATCTGTTTTAGCCGAGCGCGCATTGGAAAAGGACAACGAATGGGCGACGCCAATCTTGTGGCGCAGCGAATTTCGCAATGTACTTTCCGTAAGGTTCCCTTGATAACGGTTGACAAGCAGTTGCTGCGCGAGTTTTCCTCGGTGGCAATCTCGTTGGATTCGTTCGCGGAACAATTATAAGACACGATTCTGGTCGCAGGGAGAAAGGATTACTTTGCGGCTGCCAGCTCCCGCACCGTCATGAAAAGTATGTCAATCCAAATAAATAAGTGTTGATGAATACGGAACCAAACGCCAAAGAGACGGGGACAACGGGATGGCCCATAGAAAGAAGGTGGGTAAAAGTCGAAGAAGGTGGCGGAAGAATTTTTTATAAAACCGAAGAATTGGCAGGATTCCAAGCGGTTTGCATGCTCGGCGCCGCAGGCTCTGGCAAAAGCCATGAACTCGAGAACCTGCAGAGAGAGGAACGACAAGGAGGCGAGCGAATTGTCGATATCGACTTAGGAGCCGTGTCCTCGTGCGGTTTGGAGTTGCGAACATTCCTGGATGGCATAGTGACCGAGGAGCATCCAAAAAAAAATCGTCTATCTGGATTCCCTCGACGAGGCCATGGTTCCGATCAAAACTATCGCGGGAATCGTGCAGGACTGGATTTTACGGAAAATGCAAAAGGACGTCAAAATCAGAATCGCCTGCCGATCCGCCGTCTGGCCGAACAGTGTCTTCGACGCTTTAATAAATATTTATGAAAACGATGCGATCTGCGTTCTATTGGAAGGATTCAATATCGAGGATGTGCATGCAATTATACGTTCGCATGGAATTGACGCGGATCTTTTCATGGAGAGACTGACAGAAGTCGGCGTGCAGGAACTTGCGCAAAATCCCGTCACTTTGAAGATGTTGCTCGGCGAATTTCGACCCGGCGACAAATTGTCGGGTTCAAGGAGGGAACTGTTCGACAAGGCGATCCTTCGTCTTTGCAGAGAACCCGATATTCGATTGGAGCGAGGCACTTCGAGAGAAATTCCTCCGGAGAGGATCGAGGATACGTCCCGATATTTGGCGACCGTCATGATGTTTTCCGGTCGCGCGAGCGTCAACCCGTCGTCGGAATCCGTCGTTTCCGAAAACTGCCTGACACTCGACGAACTGGAATCGCTCCCGAAATACCGTTCGGTTGCATTGTCGAGAGAACTATTGCGGCAAATCTCTTCCTTTGGGTTGTTTGAAAGAGACGGAGAAAAATCCTTCAAGTTCGCCCACCGGCAATTCGCCGAATTTCTCGCCGGCAAAACAATTGCCTCTCTGCCTTTTCACCAAGCCCGATCGATGCTTGGCGGAGGACTTGGCTGGTCGAACGGAGTCGCAGGACCGCTTCAAGAAACAGCCGCTTCCGCAGCTGCTTTCGATTCGAAAATAGCAGAATGGATCGCCGAAACCGATCCCGAAATCATCGGCAAAAGCGACATCGGGGATATGGAAATCAGGCGCGTCGCGGCTCGAAAAATGTTGGAGCTTTTTCGCAAGGGAAAGTACACGAGCGCCAACCTGTATCATGATCGACTTTCCTTCGCGGGTTTCATATATCCCGGAGCGTCCGCCGACTTGAGGATCGCATTGGAGGAAAGAGGGGACCCAATCGATGATTATCACGCTTGCGCCATAAGGATGGTCGAGCAATTTCGGCTTGATGAGCTGTCGAACCGGCTGGCCGACATGACGTTGGACGACAATCTGCCTGTCGTTACCCGAGTTCATGCCGGACATGCTCTGAACGAGATGGGAGACGAACGGGAAAAGCACCGGCTAAAGAGCCTCGTACGCGGCTGCCCCGAGGACGAAGACGACGACCTCAAAGGGATCTCGCTTTCATGCAACTGGCCGGACAATCTAAGCACAGAGGAATTGCTCGAGGCCTTGTCCAAGCCCAAAAGAAACAACTATGTCGGGGCTTACAGTTCGTTTCTGTTTCGCCTGCAAATGGAAGGATTCGATTCCGGAGGAAATCTGGCTCGCGGCGTGAAAGAGGAGCCGCATTACTTTGGAAAGCTTTCCCGCGACTTGCAAGGAAAATAGACAGCCCGTACGATGGCCTCGGACGTTTCGTGAGGACATCTCACGGTTGGCGGGAAACCGACGAAGAAACAAAAGAATCGATTGTCGCCGCCGCCAAACGGTTTCTGGAAGGGTGCGAGTCCATCGCCGGAAATGCTTTCCGGAAAGAGCCCGATAGGATTTTGAACGACGGGGTTATGGCGGCTTTTTTCCTGTTGTTGGAACTCGAACCTGAATACCTTGAATCAAAGCCAACGCCATGGTGGGAGCATTGGGTTTTTTATATCATGCGAGAGCCTCACTATCATCTGGCGGGAGAGGAAGGCGAACCCAAAAGAAAGCTCGTCCGGACGGTCTATCGGAAGGCTGGTGAGAAATTTCTTTCGAATTTGATTTCCATTGCAAAAAACAAAAACCGGAGGCAAATAATTTCCGATTTTCTGGAAATCATAGAAGATATGCCCGACCCCGAGCTTGACGACATACTCCTTGGACTCGTCCGCGACAAAAGCGTTCGGGGTTCCGCTCTCTTGCATATCATGGAATTTTGTCTCCATCGGTCTCCGGCCGAAGCCCGAAAGGTCTGTCTTTCAAGACTTGCCATCACGTCGCCCAACCGGGCGAACGTTCCTTCGGTCCACGCCTGCGTTGCCATGATAAGAAAATGTCCCGACGAAACCTGGGATCAAATCATGAACTTTCTCGAAAAACGCCGAGACTTGGCGAAGCTCGTATTTTTTCAATACACGCACTTCGGTTATAGACGCGGTTACCATGAAAATATACTGCTGATGCAAGATGCAAAAAAATTGGAGCGCCTTATACATCTCCTCTTCGAAATTTATCCGCCCGTCGACGATCCCAAACATGAGGGAGCCGCTATAGATTTTGGGAATGAGCTGAGAAACGGGGTGATGAACACTTTGATCGAAAGGGGAACGCCTATCGCACTTGACGCTTTGGAGTCTCTCGAAAAACGTTTCCAATCGGAATATCCGTGGTTGCGAGGGCCCAGGTCGCTTGCATAGAGAAGCGTTAATGCAAAGTTTTGGAATCCGTTGCCCCCGAAAACGATCGCTCAAACTTTGTCCGACAGGGAAAACCGCATCATAAGATCCGAAGACGACTTGCTCGATTTTATTATGGAATCCCTCCGACAATATCAGAAGGAGCTTCGACACGAGAAATGGCCCGACGTAGAGGACTTGTGGAATATTCCTTCCAAAGGGGAACCGACTCCCAAGCAGGAGGAGCGAGTTTCCGATAAAATATGCAAGGCGATCAAACAGTATGCCGAGAAATATGCATTGACGGCGGGGCGCGAAGTTCAGCTTCGCCGAAGAACCGTTCCCAAAAAAGATGGAGGAGAGCCGGGACAACAAACCGAGGTAGTGGGTCGAACCAGTTGACGGACCGGTTTTATTCCCATTCCGCGAAAAATCCCGACCTGTGCGGTTGGAGGGCGGCGCGATTCCCCCCTTGAGGGGGGTCAGGGGGGTGTCTGTGCGGCATGTTCGATCCTTGCTCCACCGGAAACACCCCCCCTACCCCCCCTCAAGGGGGGAATGGCGCCGGTCCGCGTCGGAGAACACCCCCCCGGGCCCCCTTGAGGGGGGAATGGCGGCCCAACCGCACTGATCGGATCCCGTATCCTTCGCCAACCGATTCGACCCACCACCAAGTTCCATAGGGACGACAGACAAGGGCCTCGGAACGAAATAAAGATACCGAAGCCTCCCGCAATACACGCCGAGGGCAAGCTCCGCGGCATATTTGTTTCGTTTCGCAGCCATAGCCTGTCGCTCCGCGTTTTCGATGCGCCTTCGGCGGCAAAAGAAGAATTCCGTTTCCTTTCTGGGCAATCCGAACCTTCCCGGGACGGCTCGCGGTTTTCCCCCGCTTGCCGAATGCCGCTTTACGATTCTTCTCAGTTTCGGAGAAACGGTTTTCCCCAGGCTCTTTTTGTGATAAACGACAAGAGACACGGTGCTTGCAGGCAAAGGCTTTTTTCGGATCGGGAATCGTCCGCCTTTTTGATCGATGTATTTGCAGGCATTGGATAAAATTTCAAATTCGGAAAAAATAGAAAGAAAAAATGAATATTCTAAAAAAAAGAAAATGCCCCGAGTGCGGAGAAGAAATGGCGCCGAAGCTCATCAACCTTCTATACAAACAAAACGAATGCGACATTCGGATCGACGTTATCGGAATACCGGCCAATGTATGCAATAAATGTTTCTACAGGATCGTACCCGGCAAAATCGCAAAATATATCGATTCTCTTGTCGATCCGATATTCGAATCCGAAAAGGAACAGAAAGAAAGGGTGATGCCATCTCCTCATATCGGAATTCAGTTCCCGCCAGTGGAAAAGGAATTTTATTGTCGAGGAGCAGGTCGCCCCGTTAAAGTGTGATCCGGGGAATCGGCATGGAACCGAATAAAACCATCCGTGCCCCTCATCCGCCCCGGGCTTGGTTTTAACTTCGACCACCGCCGGCGCCCGTAGCGTATAGGATGCAGGCAGTCGGGAAAATCCACCGCTTGCCCTCGAGGACGCGTTTGAAGTCGGTCGGACACGAATCCACTTTATCCGTTATCGTCGGGAGAAATTCAGGAGAGAATTCTATCGGGCGGCCGGGCCTGAAAAACCGGTTGGGAAATTTCGACGTTCGGGAGAGGAAACAACCTGGTCGCAAGCCGATTCCAATCTGATTCTGCTATGGCAATCCAATCGTTCCAGGTTCGATAAAGCATCGAGTATTTCCCGATATTCGAAATTTGACAGCGGTATCCCCGTCTTGCTGAAAGAACAGGATTTGATACGATGTCTTTCATCGATACAGACAAACCAATCGCCGGCACCGCATCCCAAAAAAGTGTCTTTCCGACTTTCAAGTCGCTCTAGCCGGCAACATGACGTCAGTTTGACATTCGGAACCGGAAAGGACCGCACCAATTGCTCCAACTCCGCCATGCTCGGAACGAGAGGGCTGCCGAAAGCTCTCCCCATAGGTTTCAGCGGTATCAGCAAGAAATCGCGAACACCTGTTTTCGCCAGTTTTTCGGCGGCGATCAACAACTCGACGATTTCTCCTTTGCGAACCAACATGTTGACTGCGGGAAGACTCCCCCTCTTGTCGCGGGCCTTTCCGATTTCGCTTTCGATGAATCCGATTTCCTGGTGACGATGCAGGGAGAGTCTGGGGAGAACGGTTTGCGGAATCTTCGACCACCGCACCGACGGCACGCCTGAAGTCGTAAAAGAGAGATCGCAACCGCGTTCGATAGCGTTCAATTCGTTCAGGAGATCGTAAAAATCGGCTTTCGCTTCCCGGTCGTGCCAGAGCGACGGTTCTCCGCCACCCAACGTAACCGCGAATATGCCGTTTCGATCGCAACTTTCGACTATTTCGAGAATATTCCCGAGCTTCCAGAGCGTTTCCCCCTCTCGTCCACTATTGGCATAACAGAAATCGCAATTTTTTTCGCATCGCGACGTCAAGGCAATGGAGATATGGACAGGTTTCCAACGAGCGTCGGAGTTGTTCGAAAGCTTCACGATATTGAGCGATTTTCGCGGAAAATAATACCAATCGCCAAACGGAAGACGAGCGGCCCTCATGGAACGCGTTTCAGTCGTTTCTGCGGTTTTCTTCCTCACTCGTCTCTCTTTTCGATCATTCATTGAATCTTCGGACAAGCCTGTCGGTCGAACCCCATAGCCACAGGCAAAAAATATCGGCAAGCTCATCGACTCTGAGCCAATCTTCGCACGTGATTATCTGGATAAAGCCCTCCGAACCGGATTCGATAAATTGCCCGACTCGGGACAATCTGTCGCCCAACTTCGTCATGGTATCCTCCATCTCGGGCCCGAAGAATTCCTTGAAGCTATCCGTTTCGACTCGGTTTCCGATGCGACTGTAAATCAAGATGGAGCCGTCGCACGGTTTCTGCTTTTCCGGAATGGTTTGCGGATCATTGAAGAAAGCCTCCAGGCCGGGACAGAATCCGCAGATATGTTTTTGCAGATCTTCGACCGAGTCGACGCGCTCCAGATTGAAATACACCCCTTCCAAGGGTTGGAAGGTTTTTGCCGACTCGAAAAACTCCTCCACGACACCTTCCGGTTCGGCATCCCATCCGCTGTCGAGCAAACCCGGTATCTCCAGTCTGCAACTATCCGGATTTTCGATTCCGATTTCTATGGGTCTGCCGTCGATTCCGATGCTTAAAATGACGTGATAAGCTCCGGAATGGTCGGAAGGCGAACCTTCCCAGATCAGAACGCCGGGTTGTCTGATTATTTCCCTGGTTTTCGTTCGAGTTTTCATAATGCCTCCCGTCTGTATTAGGATCGGTTTTGACAATGGTCGCATAAAAAAATCTTAAATCGCAATGGTCGGTTCTGTCAAAAGAAAAATTCTCGGGATTATGAGCAGTGCAGGGTGCCGCTTCAGGGTCGATATGTGCTTGTTTTCTACCTGATCGAAAATATTATCGCTCGAGGCGTTGCGAAAGCGACTGAAATTCCGACCAAAGACAATCCCGATCCGCAACAGGTCGTCCACCACGACCCCGACAGCAAGGAGGACGAGCGGAAACCGAACGAGGAACTGGAAAGCTTGAGAGACAGATACGACAACGGCCTACCCCGGACGGTGCTGTCGGTTTGTCCTCACTGCGGAAGATGGATTTCCGAGATCCACCTTTCTATATATTTCGCATAACGGAAGATTGCAGTCTACCGTTTCCAACTCCACCACCTCGTTTGAGGCGCCGTATTTCGAATACAGCCAGGTTTCGTCGGGCCGTCGGGTAAACTTTTCGACCCTGCAAGCATATTGGGAGATCAGAACATATTCGGCCAAAGAATCGACGAGTTGATAGTGGGCGAACTTGTCTCCCCTGTCGTAGGCTTCGGTAGACTCCGAGAGAATTTCGACGATAACCGCAGGATTTAAAAGGACGTCGCCGTTCTCGTCCTCGAATTCCGCCTTTCCGCATACGGCCACGATGTCGGGATAGGTGTATTTTCCGACCGCCCCGATTTTCACCTTCATATCGCTCGAATAAACGACGCACGGTTTTTCGAGCATCTGATTGCCAAGCACCCTCACGATATTGGCCGATATCTGGTTATGCTCCCGGCTGGCCCCCGTCATGGCGAAAATCTCGCCGTTCCAGTATTCGTTTCTGGTTTCGGATTCTCTTTCCATCGCCAAGTATTCTTGGAAGCCGATTTTTTTTTGTCCTTTCAACGGCATGCCGGCGTTTGTCCTCGGGACCGAACCATTCGTCCCTTGTTTTCTTGGAGTTTATAAATCTTGTGCAATTGTTTTATCCTCTTTTGAAAGAATAGGATAGGAACTCGCTTTTTGTCAACGAAGCTGAATAATCGGTTGTTCGGATTGAAAACTCTTTCCGAGCATGCTATCCATAAAATCCTTAAAAAAGGAGGAGCATCGAATGGGATTCGGGAGAAGATGGCCGGACAGCGAGCCTCGGCCGAAGGTCGAGCGGCTTTCGCAGGAAAGCAAGGAGCGTATTTTAAAAACCCTGGAAAAGGGGATTGCTTCCTCGCCGGTGTTGAGCGCTTTGAATATACGCGTTCGGGCGCTTCGCGGGCGTTTTTATTTCGAAAGACTCCGACCGGAAGAAGACGGCTCGGACGAAATCGAAATCATGGGCAGGGTCACGCCGATCAAGGAACCGAAAAGCACGTTGCTGCTGGAGGCGGAAAAGAAGAAGGGAAGCTATTTCGAGATCGCTCGCGGAGGCGCCGAAAAGCTCGTGGATCGGATCGCGGGCGACACGCGCGGGACCTTTCACGGACTCGGCCAATTGGACAAGAGCTTGCGCGGCCTCGAAAAAGGCGTCGAACGAAGAGAGATCGAGATGCTCGATGAATATCGGTTCCGATACGCCGATTCCGGGGAGGACTGCTCCGTGCAGGAAGTCTTGTTCCATTTTTTCGGCGTTCCTATAGAAGTGGTCGCCGAGCCGAGCCTTTGGTACTGGTACCGCCGCGAACCGAAAATCGTGGAAGTTGCCGAAGACCGGACGAAAATCCTCGTGAACTTTACGGCCACGGGCGTTTACGGTTCGGATTTCTCGGGCACCTGCCTGTACGCGAAAAAGAACGATCGATGGGGAGCGTTCACGATCAAGCCGAACCGGAGCGGAGACATCGCGACTGCGGTACGATGGCTGGAAAAGAAGGGATGGGAGGATTGGTAGCCACCCACATGTTTCCGGCAAGTCCGATGTCGTTTGGCGCGGCACCATGCGTTCGGGGCCGGACGAACGCGTTGAGATTCGTTGTCCGGCCAGGCAGGCCCCCGATCGGCGAAATCCGGAATTCCGGAGCCCGAGGCCAGTTCCGAAAGAGGGCCGTCACGGTGACCTTCCCGATGACCTATTCTTTGCACGCTCGTGATGTATTCCATCTTATTCTCCCTTTCCAACTCTTGGATTTCATTCCACAATCCGTCTTCCAGTTTTTCCGGCATCGACATGACCCAGTCTATGAATTCGAAGAGCAAGACGATGTCCCGCCTGCCGTACCCCATGCGGTAGAGCCTTTTAATCAGATAAAGCTTCCATCGGTACCGGTGTTCCGGATCGTTTTCGGTCTCCGTCGCCTTGAGATGCGCCATGACGACAGCCGCGAACAGGTTCGGCGAACTTTCCAGCCAGTCCCACCGGTCCTTGTCATCCAGGATCTTCGCCGTCGGAAACCAGAGCCCCGCCCTGGTCCCCAGCACCTCGTAGCCGAAATGGTCCGGCCGCCACGAGGGGTTGTCGTCGGCCAGGACCGCGATACTCGCCACCTTTCGGTCGAAGAAGTCGAAGCCCCGGTAGTTGTATACGTACATGCGCTTGGAGAAGCTCTTTCGGTCCTGTCCCTGGATCTCGACACGATTTTCTTTCAGGGCGTGTCGAAGTCCCGTCGTTCCATTTGTTCCTCGGTCGCCGTCTTTTCGTCCGCGGTCTTTTGGTCGCCCATGGGGTTTTCCTTTGTCTCGACGAAGCTCCACATTACATATTCAGGACGGTTTATAAAATTTTTTAGTACGGACGGCGCTCCATGTCAAAGCGTTGGTTCGCAAGACCAAGAGGCGGATTGTTGGATAGTTTCTCCCGAAGGAACCGGCTCGAGCCGCCCGAAAAAAGGCTTGACAAAAGATTTTCCATTTTGTATTGACAACCCCTCATTCGATTAGAGCAATCTAATTGCGAACGAGGGTCTTACGGTTCCCCGCCGGGCGACGGCGCGGGAAAAGTGAAGGCGCAACGGACCACGCGAAAGGGGTTCCGTTGCGCCT
>CAZNTU010000060.1:0-28653 GCA_964575975.1 uncultured Desulfobacteraceae bacterium | reverse complement strand
GTAAAAGGGATTAGCATCGACGAAGCGAAGCAAAACGTTCTATTGGTCGAATATTGAAAAGGCCCCTGAAAGGCGTCGCGGTTCGCCTCCCTCGGACCTCCGGGGTCTTGGGACCTCGGAGGTCTCTTCAAAGCCGTTCCTCTGAAGACGGCACGCAATTGGAAAACCAACGGCCTTTTTCTTGACATTCGCCCTTCAATGAAAAGGATATACTATATACAACCCACGCTCGGGTTTGATCGCGCGATTCGGATGCTCTTGCGGATACAGTCGCGAACAGATTGGCAACGGACAAAACAAGGCGGTCTTCTTTGTTTTCCTCGTCGGGATACTGTGAATCGCGGATCGCTTCGGCCGGGTTCGGGGGTTCGGATCGAGAATGATCTTCTTTACGGTATTAATCCGAATGCGAAAGAGGTAAAACATATGAGCGAAAAAGAAGAGAAAAAGGAAGAAAAGAAGGAAAATACCGAAACAAAGGAAAGCGACGAAGTCTGCTGTTTTGTCGCGGATCCTTGCGGGTGCTACTACGTTGATCCGTGCTGCATGCCGGCAAGCCGATGTTGTTGCTGACAACGGCTTGGTCGGCGCCTGCAGCGCTTTGACGAACGAAATTGATCTGCGGCGGACCGGTCGTTAAAAACGCGCCGTCCGCCGCTTTTCTATGGGGATTGCGACATATCGAGATCGATCCGCCATCCGCTTTTGCAGCCGTGCGAAATCAGAATTGCATCATTCGTTTTTCGTATACCGCAAGCGGCTTGTAGCCGAAAATCGCGTTCAAGTGGTGCAGAAAAGCGTGGTTTCCTTTTTCCTGCCAAATCCCAAGGACTTCCTGCTCGATCTGTCCGTAAAATTCGACCAGATCGTCCAAAGCGAAAGGGGCTCGACCCTCCCCGGTCGCCATCGCTATTTGGTCGATCAGGTCCACCCACATCCGACTTGCTCCCATAATATAATAGGGCCACGACTTTTGAACGGACAGGGGCCAGTTCTTGTCGCTCGTGTCCTCTATGCCGGGTCTCGGAACCGGGTTCGCGTCGAGGTCGTCGAAAACGATTTTTTCCAAAAGCCCTTCTTTTATCAAATCCGTCGTCAGCGGGTCGGAGTCGAGGCTTTCGAAGACGCGGGAGGCGGTAGCCCGAGAACTGTAGAAAACAAGACTGAACTGGTGCCCGGAATTGTCGCGGGCGGCTCTTCGATGAAATCTCCACAGGCCGATTTCGGGTTCGTATTTTTCGAGGACCGGGCTGGCGATTCTGTGCGCCGCGACATAGTCCAGCGGCCAGCGCGGCTGCTCCTCCAGCGGCCAATTCCACCGGAACCGGGCGTACCACCAGCCTTCGTCCTGCCCTCCGCGTTCCCAGCGAAGGCCGTCTTTCGCCGGTCGCGGCGAGTGGTAAACTGCTGCGCACCCCGAAAACACGGATGCGAATACAGCAAGCAGAGAGAAAAACGCGCATGAAAACGCCTTGCTTTTTTCAAAAATCATCGACACGAGTCCTTTTCTCTTTTCGTTCGCATTCAATTCCCTTGCGGCTTGCGTTCCCGATAAGAAATCCGACGGGAACCCAAGGCGCCGCGCCGCCGTGGAAGGCGGCGGCACCGAAAATCGCGGCTCAGTGCTCGCTTCCTTTTTGCCCTCCCCTATCTGCGGAAAACAGCTCCCCCGCATGGTACGAACTGCGCACGAAAGGCCCGCTGGCCACTTGGCGGAACCCGATCTTCAAGGCCTCTTCGCGCCATTTTTCGAATTCCTCCGGGGTGACGAACCGTTCGACGGGCAAATGGTCCTTGCTTGGCTGAAGGTACTGCCCCAGAGTCAGGAATCGGCAGCCGTGCTCGAAAAGATCGATCAGCGTGCGCCGGATTTCGTCGTCTCGCTCTCCGAGCCCCAGCATTATTCCCGACTTGGCGGGAATATCCGGGGCATGTTCGCGAACCCGGCTCAGCAGTTCCAGCGATCTTTCATATACGGCCCCCGGCCTGACCGCAGGGTAGAGGCGCCTTACGGTTTCGATGTTGTGATTCAGGACGTCCGGCCGGGCGTTCAAAACGGCTTTCAACGCCTCTTCTTCTCCCTGAAAATCCGGTATCAGGACCTCTATTCTCGATTCGGGGATTTCCTTCCGGATTTCCCGGATCGTTTCCGCAAAGAGTCTGGCCCCGCCGTCGGGAAGATCGTCGCGGGTGACGGAAGTCACCACCACGTAGAGCAGATTCATGCGGGCCGCCACCTTGGCGACCCGTTTCGGTTCGTCCTCGTCCGGCGGGGAATCCGGCCCGTGCGCCACGTTGCAAAACCGGCAGTTTCGCGTGCAACGCGATCCCATGATCAAAAAGGTGGCGGTCCGTTTGGAGAAGCATTCGAACTGGTTGGGGCACATGGCTTCCTGACAAACGGTATGCAAGTCCCCCTCGCAAATCATGGACCGGACCTGCTCGTATTCCGCCGCCGTCGGAAGTTTGCGCGTGAGCCAGGGCGGCTTTCGGACTCTTCCGAGTTTGCCTTTCGTCTCGTTTTCCATGGTTCTATCCCGCCAAACAAGGCTTCCTCGCCGCTGCGGTTTCGTCGAGCCTTTTGACCTTCGCCTTCGTCGGAGCCTGCCTGACCAGGTCGGGATTGTCCTTCGCCTCTTGCGCGATCGACCGAAGCGCATCGACGAACTGGTCCAAGTTTTCCTTGGGTTCCGTGTCGGTCGGCTCGATCATGATCGCCCCGTGCACCACGAGCGGAAAATAGACCGTGGGCGGATGGAACCCGTAATCCATGAGGCGCTTGGCGATATCCAGAGTCGTGACCCCGTACCGCTCCTGGTTCTTGTCCGTGAACACGCATTCGTGCATGCAGGGGCGGTCGTACGGAAGGTGATATACGTCCTTGAGCCGCTCCTTTATATAATTGGCGCTCAGCACCGCGCATTCGCTGGCGCGTTTCAATTCCTTTCCCATGGCCAGGATATATGTGTAGGCCCTGATCAGCACCCCGAAGTTGCCGTAGAACGCGTGAATCTTGCCGATGGTTTCGGGCATGTCGTATTTCAAATTGAAGACGTCGCCGTTCTTGACCACCCGCGGGACCGGCAGGAAAGGCGCGAGATTCTCGACCACGCAGACCGGACCCGCGCCGGGGCCTCCTCCCCCGTGAGGCGTGGAGAATGTCTTGTGGAGGTTCAAATGGATGGCGTCCACGCCGATCTTTCCCATCTTGACCACGCCCATGACCGCGTTCATGTTGGCGCCGTCGCAGTAGACCAGGCCGCCTTTGGAATGAACGACTTCCGCGATCTTTCGGATGTTCTCCTCGAACAGCCCCAGAGTATTGGGGTTGGTCACCATTACGCCGACCGTGTCCTCGTCCATGAGCGCCTCGACCGCCTCCACGGACAGGATGCCGTCTTCGTTGGATTTGACCCCGACCGACCGGTACCCGCAGAGGGATGCGCTGGCCGGATTGGTTCCGTGGGCGGTGTCGGGGATGAGAATCTTGGAGCGCTTTTCCCCCTTGCTCTTGTGGTACGCGTGGAAAAGCAGCATGGCGGCGAGTTCGCCGTGGGCGCCCGCCGCAGGCTGAAGCGTGGCTGCGTCCATGCCGGTGATTTCGATCAGGAATTGCTCGAGTTCGTACGCCAGCCGCAGGGCGCCTTGCGACAACTCCGGCGGAAGCAACGGATGTGCGCTTGCGAAGCCGGGAAGCGAAGCGGTCTTCTCGTTGATCTTGGGGTTGTACTTCATGGTGCAGGACCCCAAGGGATACATGCCCGTATCGACCCCGAAATTCCATTGGGAAAGACGGGTGTAATGTCGCACGACATCCACCTCGCTCAAGTCCGGAAAGTCCGGTCCGTCGCCCGCGAGTTTCTCATCCAAGGGAGAATGCTCCACGTCCGACTCGGGAATCGAAACGCCGCACCGCCCTTTCTTGCCCTTCTCCCAGAGCAGCGGTTCGTTCAGGACCAGACCGGTGGTTCCAGCCGTTTCCTTCATGACTTCACCTCCTTTGCCAAGGCGTCCATGTCCTCCTTGCTCGCGGTTTCCGTCGCGCAAAGCACGTAATGGTTCTTCAGTTCGGGATAGTGGCATTCCAGCGGAATTCCCGCCACGATTTTCTTGTTCAAAAGTTCCCGGTACCTGGCTTCGAAACCGTCTGGGAACGCCGCGACGAACTCGTTGAAGGTCGAGCGCTCGAACGGGATGGCGGCCCCGGCGCCTTTTAGAGCCTTTTTCAGATATTCCGCCTTGTCCCGGTTCAAAGCCGCCAGCCGGCGAATCCCGGTTCCCCCTATCGACGCCATGTACATCGCGCACATGGAGGCGCAAAGCCCCTGGTTGGAGCATATGTTGGACGTGGCCTTTTCCCTCCGGATATGCTGTTCGCGGGTGGACAGCGTCAGGACGAATCCGCGCCTTCCGTCCTTGTCCACGGTCTGGCCAACAAGCCGACCGGGCAGGTTGCGGACGTACTTGTTCAAGGAGGCGAACATGCCCAGCCCGGGGCCGCCGAAGGACTGGGGAATTCCCAGGCTTTGGCCCTCCCCGCAGGCGATGTCCGCGCCCTGGCTTCCCGGACTTTTTATCAATCCGAAAGCCAGAGGCTCGGTGAATGCCGCCACGGAAAGCGCTTCCTTGGCGTGGGCCTTGTCGCTCGCTTCCCGAAGGTCCTCGACGCACCCGAAAAAGTTGGGGGATTGCACCGCGACCGCGGCAAGGTCGTCGATTCGGTCCGCTTGCGACATGTCCGTGACCCCGGTTTTCAGATACGGCAACTCCACGATTTTAAAATCCGTGGGACCGAAGTAGGTTTTCACCACCCGACGGTAATAGGGATGCACAAGGGAGGATACCGCGACGGTCTTCCGTTGGCCTTTTCCGATGCGGATGGCCATGAGCAAGGCCTCGGCCAGGGCGGATGCTCCGTCGTACATGGAGGCGTTCGCGACCTCCATGCCCAGGAGCCTGCTTGTCAGAGTCTGGTATTCGTAGATGGCCTGGAGCGTTCCCTGGCTGATTTCGGGCTGGTAGGGCGTGTACGAAGTACTGAATTCGGAGCGGCCTATCAGGAAGGGCACGATGGCCGGAATGTGGTGACGATACGAGCCGGCCCCGACGAACACTTTGTATTCCGGGGGAACCGCCATCCGCCCTGCCATTTCCGCCAAGCGTTCGAACAGTTCCCACTCGGTCATGGCGTTCGGAACGTCCAGCTCGCCTTTGAACCTGCAATCCTCCGGGATGACGGAAAACAGGTCGTCCACCGAGGAGGCTCCCACGACCCGAAGCATCTCATCCGTGTCTTCCCGCGTGTGCGATAAATATCTCATGGTCTACAATCCTTTCAGCATTTCCACGTAGGCGTCCTTGTCCATCAAGGCCTGGAGCTGGGAAAGATCGTTCGCCGAAACCTCGACAATCCATCCTCCCGTGTAAGGTTCGTTGTTTATCAGCTCGGGGCTGTCCTCCAGCGCCTTGTTTACGGCGACCACTTTCCCCGCCACGGGCATGTAGAGTTCCGACACCGCCTTCGTGGACTCGACGGTTCCGAACTCCTGCCCCTTCTGAAATTCGTCGCCGATCTCGGGAACCTCCACGAAAACGATTTCGCCGAGCCGATCCTGCGCGTAGTCCGAAATGCCGACCCTCACGATGTCTCCGTTCGCCTTCGCCCATTCGTGGTCCTCCGCGTATCTGTATCCGTCCAAAAATGCAAGTTCCTCGATTTTCTTGGCCATGTCCGCTTCCTCCTTGGTTTTATTTTTATAGCATTTTGTCGATTGGCCGTCTCGCGGTCCTGTCGGGCCGAATGTCCGACGCGATACGCGCCTCGATTTTTCTCCGATCGTCTTTCAGAACGACGGCCTCTTTTTCCTTCATGGCGCGCCGCACTTTCACGAACCCGCACGACAACCCCTTGATCTTGAGATCCGCAGGCTTGTCCGGGCTCGCTATGCTGTAGATTTTGTCTCCGTCGCGGCCCAGGGCCATGTCGGAAACGCACGTCAGGACCTTTCCGATTTCGTCTCCGCCGACATCCAAGACAACCGCCGGGTCCCCAATGGAAACCTTGCGAAGGTCGAACCCGACGAAAGGATATGTGAATTCGGGTGACTCGACGTTCAAGAGAGCGTCGGAACCTATGAATTTCTTTGTGAATCCGGTTTGGTCGTCGTTGTATGGAAGCGCGAAGGTCCAGGGGTGATTGACGTACGGCCAGGGACCTATGTCCTGGTGGGAGAGGGGCAGGACGGCCCCTCCTCTCAGCGAATCCCTCGCCGCCAGTCCGCACGCCACGATCCCCGCATCCTTCCCCTCGGACAGAATTCGTTCCCAGAGCGCGCGCACCCGGTCCGGTACCATGTAGATCTCGAACCCGAACTCGCCGGTGTAGCCGGTCCTGGAGAGCAGGACGGGGGTGCCGTCCACGAGACGGACCTGGTCGGCCAAACGGGAGGAAGGATCGAAATGCCCTTTGAACGAAAAATAAGGCATGCGGCCGAAAGCGCTTTTCGGGTCGGACAGAAGTCCGGCCAGGATTCTGGCGGATAGCGGTCCTTGGATGTCAATCTTTCCCACCATGTCGGTCAGGTCGGCTATGGCGACGTCTCTGCCGTTCCGATGCGATTCCAGATGCCTGGCGATCACGGTCCCCATGCCCGCGTTCACGACCAGCATGTAAGAGTTTTCGGCCAGCTTGTAGACGATGGAGTCGTCCATGACGCCGCCCTCTTCGTTCAAAAAGGCCCCGTAGACGCATCGTCCTTCGACGATCGGCGACTTGTCCTTGCCGACGCAGGAATCCAGGTCCTTCGTGAAGCAAAGCTGCAAAAGATCGTAGGCGTCCCTGCCCGAGACCGTCAAGACGGACATGTGGCTCGTGTCGAAAATTCCTGCGTTCGTAATGACGGAAATATGTTCGTTCTTGGAGGAAGAGTACCACAGCGGCATTTCGTAGCCGCCGAATTCGGCCATGCTGGCGCCGTTCTCCGCGTGCCAGCCGTGCAAAGGAGTCTTTTTGATCGTTTCGGACATGATTTCCTCCTTTTGGTTAATTTTCGGTACCTCTTAAAACTATAGTAAACTTTTGCGGTCGTCAATTGTCGATGCGCAAGAAAAAAAACGACTCCGCTACTCGTCGAAAGCCCCCTCGTGCAGATTGAACAAGATGTCGTTTTCCAGGTAAACCCTCTCCAGTTTTTCCTGGTGCGAATCGACCCGGTCGTCCCCCCGTCTGCTGGCAAGCTCCAAGACGATATAGTTGGCCAGACACAAAATCGCGCTGGGATTTCCGATGAGGGGGATCGATTTCGACCGCGCGATCAGGAACATGTGGGCGAACGGTATCAAAGGGCACAGTTTGCTGTCCGCGATCACCAACAGCGTGTGTCCAAGGCGTCGCACCATCTTGCTCAATTTGATCAATTCGTTGGGATATCGCGACGTGGCGATCACGACCACCAGGCTTTCGTCCGGGGCGTTGGTCAGCCAGTCGATGGAAGTGCTGTCGCTTCCGTTCAAAATCCGGACCCCCTTGCGGACCTTCGTCAGGGACCATCCAAGGTAATAGGCGAACGTATAGGAAAGGCGGGAGCCTACAACGTACACCGAAGGATTTTCGCCGATCGCCTCCACGAACTTCTCCACGGTTTCCATGTCCATGGTTTCGTAGAACCTTTTCAAATTGTTCATCTCGTCGAAAACCACCCGGTGGAACCTGCCGGACCCGGGTCCGGCTTTTTTCGCGTCCCCCAGGTCCACCCGGTCCCGCAGCGTCATGCCCGTCTCCACGTAGTCCCTCAAGGCCTGGAGAAACTCCCCGTAGCCGTCGTAGCCCAGCCGCCCGACAAACCTCACCACCGTGGCCTCGCTGACGTCGCAAGCCTCCGCAAGCTCCCGCGTCGTCATGAACACCACCTTGCGCGCGTTCTGAATGGCGTATTTTCCCAGAAGCCTCCCCTTCGGTGTCAAGGACTCGAAATTTTCATTGATGGTCCTTACGACCGGGTTTGATTGCGTTTCAACCAAAATCGTCCTCCCGCATGAAATTTTTGCAATATTTGTTTCATTCTCGTATCTTTCATCGCACCCTATAAAATGGCCAATTAACAATTTGTTTAAAAAGTGTCAATTCCGATTTGCATATTCATGAAATTTTTGTTTCATTTATTCTTTTGTTCTTGACATGTTTTGTTACATTGGCGTAATGCGGTGAAAAACAAAGCGCGACTGGCGCCGATGCGAAGATCGTCGGATCGGCGCGCTCGCGAATTCAAAGGACCTTTCGACGGAGAACGGAAAATGTTTTCGAAACGCAAGCCCCTTTGGGGAAGCAAGCCCCCGCTCAAATCCAGCTACGACGCGGTGATTGTCGGCGGAGGACTGCACGGACTCGCGACGGCCTATTTTCTATGCAAGGAGCACGGATTTTCCGACGTGGCCATTGTCGAAAAGAACTACATCGGGTACGGCGGAGCAGGCAGGAACACGGCCATCGTGCGGGCGAACCAGCGCACGCGGCACAACGTGCCTCTGTACAAGGAGGCTCTCGACCTGTGGCCGGTCCTTACCAAGGAACTGGATTTCAACCTGATGTTCAACAACTGCGGAAACCTGAACCTGATGCACAGCGAGGCGGCCATGAAGGCAGCCCGCATGAACGTCGCCACGGCTCAGTTCCACGGTGTGGAAAGCCATCTGATCGACGCCAAGGAGGCCAAGGAGCTGGTCCCCGCCCTGAACATCTCGGAGGACATCACGTTTCCCATCCACGGAGCGATGTACCATCCTCCCGGAGGAATCGTGCGACACGACGCGGTCGTCTGGGGCCTTGCCAAGGGCGCGTCCCGGTTCGGCGCGCATATCCACCAGAACACTGCGGCGGAGGCGATACGCGTGGAAAACGGGAAAATAACGGGAGTCGCCACCAGCAGGGGCCGCATCAATACCCCAAGGGTGCTGGTGAGCGCCGGGGGCTATTCCGCCGGGATCATCCACCGCATGCTGGGGATCAAGCTTCCCATCAGCGTCCTGACGATCCAAGCCATGGTCACCCAACCGCTCAAGCCTATCCTGGACCATGTGGTCTCGTCGGGGGCATACCACTGCTACGCCAACCAGACCTTGAAAGGCGAGATCGCCACCGGCGCGCACATGGACCCCTGGCCCAACTACACGACCCAGAACACGGCCTATTACATCAAGCACCAGGCCGAAGCCCTCTCCGACTGGCTGCCGTGTCTGAGAGGCGTAAAGTTCATGCGCATCTGGGGAGGTCTCGCCGACATGACGCCGGACATGGCCCCCATCATGGACGGCAACGACCCCGTCGAGGGTTTCTATATGGATTGCGGCTGGGGATATTTCGGTTTCAAGTCGTGCGCGGCCGTCGGAAAGCACATGGCCCGGTTTTTAGCGACAGGAAACCGCCCGAAAATCCTGGAGCCGTTCCACCTGCGCCGCTACCGGGAGCACCGGCTCATGGGCGAAACGGCGGCGTTGGTGAATTATACGCCGGATAATTGAGGGAAAGCGGTTAGCCGTTAGCTGTTAGCGGTTGGCGGTGGTTTGTTGATTGCCGAATCGAGAAGAGGATAATGGGGATGAGAGATTTCAGAACGCTTAAAGTGTGGGAGAAAGCCCATGAATTCACGCTGCACGTGTATGGAGTCGCAAGGAGCTTTCCCGCCGACGAACGGTTTGGACTCACTGCTCGGATACGGAGGGCGGCGGCGTCCGTTCCGTCGAACATCGCGGAAGGTTGCGGAAGAGCCGCGGAGAAGGAGCTGGCCAGATTCATGAGCGTTGCCGCGGGATCCGCAAGCGAAGCCGAATGTCAACTTCTTCTGGCTTGCGATCTCGATTATTTGAACCGCGAAGAATACAGCGAACTAAACATACGGATTGACGAGGTGAAAATGATGCTGAACAGCTTTATCCAAAAACTATCGACCACCGGTTAACAGCCAACAGGTAACCGCTAACCGCTAACGGCTAACAGCTAAAACCTACAAAAGGAGCCCGACAATGTCACTGACTCTCACATGCCCCGTCTGCGGCAAACGCAACGGCTACGAGTTCCGCTACGGCGGAGAGGACAAGGGGCCGCGCCCGGACGAGGAGAATCTGACCCCCGAAGCCTGGTGCGACTACGTTCACATGAACAAATGCGCCATGGGGGTGCAGAAGGAATGGTGGTACCATCGCGACGGATGCGGAACGTGGTTCGCCACGAGCCGCGACACAGTTTCGAATCTCGAAGTTTCGGTCGCCGAAGCTTCCAAACCGGAGGATAATTCGGAGGAAACAGAATGAACAGGCTGACTCGATTGCCCACGCTGCGAATCGATTCTTCCGAAAGGCGTTCCGTTAATTTCAAGGGCGAAACCCATTGCGGAGTGGCCGGCGACACGGTCGCGACGGCCCTTTTCGCCAACGGAGTCCGCGTTTTCGGGCGCAGCTTGAAATACCATCGTCCCAGAGGACTCTACAGTCTCGACGGCGAATGCTCCAACACGTGCATGGAGATCGACGGGGTCCCGAACGAGAGGGCGGAGAACAAGTTGTTGAAAGACGGCATGAGCGTCCGGATGCAGAACATCAGGGGACCGAGGCGAATGCTGGATTTCCTGGACGAGCACGGGGCCAGGATCAAAAAGCGATACAAGCTGGAGGGTTCCGGCGACCGCGACATGATGGCCTTCCTGGACAAGCTGGACTGGATGATGCCCGCCGGTTTCTACTATCGCACCATGCACAGGCCGGCCGCCGTCTGGCCCTTGGCCATGAAGGAAATCCGCAAGGCCGCCGGTCTCGGAAGAATTTCACCCGATTACGAAATGAAGGGAAAATACGACGAGGTATTCCTGAATGCCGACGTTTGCGTCATCGGCGGAGGCCCGGCCGGCATGCAAGCCGCCCTGGCCGCCTCCGAGTCGGGATTGCGGGTGGTCCTGCTCGAGGCTCGCCCCTATTTGGGCGGGTGCTACGACTACCGCGTCTCGACCTGCGGGGACGGCCGTCCGTTGCACGAGAAGGCGCGGGAACTTGCCGAACGGACCGAGAAAACGGAAAACATCCGGGTGTTCAAGCACTCTCCCATGGTCGGGACCTACACGGACAATTTGATTGCCGCCTTTCAAACGGGCGGGGAAACCGACCATTTCACCGAACGCTACGTCGAAATCAGATCGAAAACCGTCGTGGTCGCCACCGGATGCATCGAGCGCCCTCTCCTTTTCGAGCACAACGAAAAGCCGGGGGTCATGCAGGTCGGATGCGCGCATCGTCTGGCCCGAACCTACGGCATTCTTCCCGGAAAGGAAGCGGTGTTCAGCGTTGGCCACGACCTGGGGCTCGAGGCGGCCGTCGATCTGCACGACCTTGGCCTTAAAATAAAGTGCGTCGCCGACCTTCGCGAGAACGGCCAAAATCCCGACCTTCTGTCCGCGCTGGAGGCTCGCCGCGTACCCGTTCTCAAGGGATGGGTCGCTTTCGAGGCCAACGGGGGCGGAAAGACGGTCAAGAAGGTCGTGCTGAAAACTCTTGACGGCGAGGTCCGGCGCGAATTCGCCTGCGACCTGCTGGTGGCGTCGGCGGGACTGACCCCCGCGAACGGGCCGTTCATCCTGGCCCAGGCCAGACTGACCTACGACTCCCATACGGGGTATTTCAAGCCGGAAAAATTGCCGGACAAAATGTTCGCGGCCGGCCGCGTGACGGGGTTGAACCACCCCGATTCCATCGAGGCCTCCGGACGGCTGGCCGGGCTTCGGGCGGCCTCCGCTTGCGGGGGCGCGAACGAATCCGCGCTGTCCGAGGCCGAGCGAACGGCGACGGCCCTGCCCGGTCCGGAAAGAGGAAACAAGTTCGTCAACACTCCCGGCACTGGAAGAAAAAGCTTCGTCTGCTTCGACGAGGACGTCACCTTGAAGAACATCAAGCAGGCCATCGAGATGGGCTTCGACGTCCCGGAACTGATCAAGCGGTTCACCTCCGCGGGAACCGGCCCCGGACAGGGGGGCATCCCCGGACACAACCTGCCCCTTTACGTCGCCAAGCACACGGCCTCGACGGAAAAGCCGAAACCCACGACCGTTCGTCCGCCCCTCGTGCCGACTTTTATCGCGACTTACGCGGGAGCGAACCACCACATGTTCAAGCGCACCCCTCTCCACGAGTCCCAGAAGAAGGATGGCGGCGTTTTCCGAAATATCGGCGTTTGGCAACGCGCCCGTTATTTTTCGAACGACTTCGACTGCAAGGAGGAAATCCTGAACGTGCGGAACAACGTGGGCATGCTCGACGCCTCCACGCTTGGGAAGTTCCGCATATTCGGCCCGGACGCCTTGAAAGCCCTCCAGCGGGTCTACGTGTCGGACATGTCCAAGGCGAAGGAGGGCCGAATCAAATATTCGGCCATGTGCAACGACGACGGATGCGTGATCGACGACGGCGTCGTGGTCAAGACCGGCGAAAACGACTACTACTTTACGACGTCCACGGGGAGGGCGGGCCAGACTTCGGAATGGATTCGGTACCACACCCGGTTCGACGGCTGGCATTTCCACATCGTCAATCTGACGGACGCCATGGGGGTGATAAACGTGTCCGGGCCCAACGCCAGAAAGTTGGTGGAAAAGGTTGTCGACGGCGACGTCTCCAACGAGGCGTTTCCTTTCGCGGCGTATCGCGAGTTCGCGGCGGCGAACGCGATACCGTTGCGCGCCATGCGCCTGGGGTTCGTCGGGGAGCTTTCCTACGAACTGCATGTTCCGGCGTCGTACATGCAATGCGTGTGGGACATGCTAAAGGAAGCCGGCGCCGAATTCGGCGTCAGAAACTTCGGCGTGGAGGCGCAGAACGTTCTAAGAATGGAAAAGGGCCACGTCATCCTGGGGCAGGAATCGGAACAGCGGACCAATCTGCTGGATTTGGGTCTCGGATTCTTATGGGACCGCAAGAAGACGGAATACAAGACGGTCGGCGCGGTCGCGTTGCGTCAGGCGGAAAACGACCCCGAGCGGCTCAAGCTGGTGGGAATTCGCATGGAGGACGATTCGCGGGCCCCCAGGGACGGCTCCCTGATCGTGGACGAGCGCGTTCGCGGGTATGTGGCGACCGCGCGCAAAAGTTTCACGACGGGCGAGGCTGTGGGCATGGCCCTGGTGGAATCGGAATTGAGCAAAGCGGGAACGCGGCTGGAGATTTTCGAGGACGAATGCAAAGGCAAAAGGCTTAACGCCAGGGTCGTCCCCATGCCATTCTACGACCCCGACGGAAAACGGATGAAAATATGAGGTGTTTATCATGATCGAAATTGAAAGACGATCGCCGGCAAAGCTCGGCGCGTCCGCAGTGGAAACCGAAACGCGGGACAACTGGACGGTCGTTCTGGAATACGAGAAGGAGGGCGACGGTCCTTGGCTGGCGGACCTTTCGCACAAGATCCGCTGGGACTTGCAGGATCGGGACATAGGAAAAACAACCCTTTTCGACATCCCCGTGCCTCGGAAAGCGGGAGATTGCGTCCTGAAAAACGACATCCTGGTCAACCGAATGAACAAAACGCAGGCGTCCATATGGCATCTGGGGGCCGCCCCCCCCGGTCTGCCGGATCATCGGGGTTTTACCGACGTTACCGAAGCCACGGTGTTCCTGGCTCTTTTCGGCACCGGAGTTTTCCGGATAACGGAAAAGCTCGCGGCCTTGGACTTCATGGACCCGTCAAAAAAGCCCCCGTTTCTTCTGCAAGGCCCGTTATGCCGCGTCCCGTGCCAAACGGTCGCCTTGGAAAGAACCGACGACCGTTCCGGCGCACTGCTTCTTGCTTGCTCCCGAGGCTACGGCCAAAGCATGGTCGATGCGATCCTGGCGTCCGGGGAAGAGTTCGGCCTCCGCCCGGCCGGAGAAACCCGTTTCTCGCAGTACGTGCGAGCACTGCAAGAAAAATAGGGCCAAATAAACTTCCGCCGTCTCTCAAGGGATGGCGAAACCCTGAAACGCGGTACGGTTTGGACCGGCGCAAGATTCCGGCTCTTCCGCCGGTCGCAAACCCCCGATTTTGAAAAAGCCCCGGAAAAACGCCATAAACAATGCGGACCGCATGGATGCTATGGACTCGCGACAATAAAAACGCGTTTCCCGAAAGCCCCGCTACAGACGACTTGCCGCGGTTGAACATATGAAAAGTCCATGTTTCCTTATTCTCCCCGTCCCCCCGTCCCTCGCGCACCCGAGAAGACCGTCGCGCAATTCGTCAATAAAAACTCTGGATCTGGCCCGAGTTTCAACGCGACCGCCGGGTCTTGGATGGGTTTTAAAACAGGCTCTGAAATCGACCAGCGACTTGAAATTGTTCGCCTCACTGTGGACTTTATTCTCATAATTTTGTCTTCTGCATTCCTAAACGATAGCCGATACGGCCATCGGTCTCCGAAACGCCATTTAAAACCAAAGGGAAACGGCGGTCGACATTTTTATGTGTGCAGTACATTTTCCATTTGCAAAAATAAGCATGCTTTTCCGATCGAATACACAGCTCACCCCATGTCCTGTGCTGGAGGACATATGCAATAGATCAAGAATCCAATCAACGAACAATCGAGCCGCGAAAGGAATATTCGATGGAAAGCGCTCAAAAACCAATGGTGATTTCACGCCTGTGGTTCCAGGCGACGGCATTGACTTTCCTGGCGGGATTCTGCGTTCTCGGCTATTTGGCGTACCGTATCTACGGCGACAGTCCGCCGATCCCGGAAAAGGTCGTCACCGCCGAAGGAAAAGAGCTTTTCACGGCTGCGGACATCATGTCCGGGCAGCATGTTTTTCAAAAGTACGGGCTGATGCAGTACGGCACCATCTTCGGGCACGGGGCCTACCTCGGTCCCGACTTCACGGCGCAGTACCTGCACCGGGCCGGTACGGCAATGCTGGCGCATTATCGGGCGAAAGGGCTTTCGGAACCGGAGGCTCTTGCAGCCGTTCAAGCCGATTTCAAGATAAACGACCATAGCCTCCAGACCGGCGTCCTGGCCTTTATGGACAGCCAAGTTCAGGCCTTCGACGAACTGGTCGAATTCTACGGCGACTACTTCGCGGAACCGGTAAAGCAGCAAGGACTGAAACGCCCGGCCATTACCGCCCCCGACGAAATCCGAAACCTGACTGCCTATTTCTCCTGGGCAGCCTGGGTGGCGTCCTCCCTCCGCCCGGGAACCGATCATTCCTATACCAACAACTGGCCGCCCGAGCCGTTGGCGGGAAACGAACCGACTCCGGCGGCGACCCTTTGGAGCGTGCTCAGCCTCGTCGCGCTGCTGGGCGGCGCGGGGCTGATTCTCTTCTTTACAGGTCGCTACGATCTTCTCGGATGGCATCGCGCCGAAATCGACGACGCGCCCTACGCAATGGCCTTTCGCCCGGTGGAAGAAGTCCGGCTTACCAAATCGCAGCGCGCCACCGCCTGGTACTTTCTCGTGGTCGCTGGGCTTTTTCTGGCGCAGGGACTGCTCGGCGGCCTAAACGCCCACTACCATGTCGAACCGGGCAGCTTCTACGGAATTCCTATCGACCGCTATATCCCATACAACCTTTCACGCATGTGGCATCTTCAGCTCGCTCTTTTTTTTACTTCGTCGTCGTTTCTCGCCATGGGCATTTTTCTCGCCCCAATGATAGCCGGACACGAGCCGCGCCACCAATCCGCGCTGGCCATCGCACTCTTCGGCGCAGTCGTGCTGGTTGCAGTCGGGAGCCTCCTGGGCGAGGCGGCAGGCATTCATAATTTAATCCCGATCGACGGCCCTTGGTTTTGGCTTGGAGCCCAGGGATGGGAATTCCTCGACCTCGGTCGTTTGTGGCAGCTCCTTCTGCTCGCCGGCATGGTCTTTTGGGTGGCGATTATTTATCGCGGAATCCGAAGCCGTCTCCGCGAAGAGCACCACGGCAATATGCCCTGGCTTTTTCTTTTCAGCGCTCTTTCGATTCCGCTTTTCTACGCGGCGGGAATCGTCTTCTGGAAAGACGTCCACTTCACGGTCATGGACTTCTGGCGTTTCTGGGTCGTTCATCTCTGGGTGGAAGATTTTCTCGAACTCTTTACCACGATAATGGTCGCCTACATTTTCGTTCTCCTCGGGGTGGTTCGGCTTACGGTGGCGACGCGGGTCGTCTATCTCGACATCATTCTTTATTCTATCGGCGGCGTGATCGGCACAATGCATCACCTCTACTTCACCGGCACGACGTCGATGTTTCTCGCGTTCGGCGCTTTTTTTTCGGCGATGGAGGTCATTCCGCTTCTTTTGCTCACTTTCGAGGCCTGGCGGTTCATGCGCCTGGGAGCGCCCGGCTCCGATCCGAACAAGAGCGTCCTGCAAGCTTCGACCAGAGATTTCCCGCATAAATGGGCGGTGATGTTTCTCGTGGCGGTCGGCTTCTGGAACTTTCTCGGCGCGGGGGTATTCGGATTCCTGATCAATCTTCCGATCGTAAGCTACTACGAGATCGGCACCCAGTTCACGGCCAATCACGCCCATGGCGCCATGATGGGCGTATACGGAATGCTTGCGATCGCCTTTTTCATGTTCGTGGCCCGCTATTTCATCCCGCCGGACCGCAGGAGCGAACGCGCGATGGCGCTATCGTTCTGGAGCCTCAATATCGGCCTGGTAACGATGATCTTTGTCAACCTCGTGCCGATAGGAATCCTGCAACTGAACGATTCTCTTACCCATGGCTACTGGCATGCGCGCGAGCCGGAATTTTTCCGAAGCGGCCTCGTGAATGCGATCGAATGGGCGCGTCTGCCCGGCGACGCGCTTTTTATCGTCGGGGGGATTTTTCCCATCGTTTATCTCGCCGTCCGAATGTTCGCGAATCGAAACCGGGGCGAGACGATCGGAGACGAGGCCCCCGAAGGGTTCACCGAGCCGCTGTGAGACTTCAATTTCGTCTCTGAAAGCCGGACGGAAGCGCCAAGCCTTCCTCGATATCGATCGGATGCGGTACGTGTATGGTTTCTCCATTTTTTTGTATCAAGGGTCGCATAAAAGACAAAAGGGGTGGCCTTTTAGGCCACCCCTTTGATTTTTTTGGTGGAGCTGAGGGGGATCGAACCCCTGGCCTCATGACTGCCAGTCATGCGCTCTCCCAGCTGAGCTACAGCCCCATGACGAACGTGAGAGGCTGTTTAACAGAACTGGTTCGGGATGTCAATGTTATTTTTGCATCGGTGGCAAAATTATTTGCCGTTTTCTCCAAAATATAGCGGAATCCTCGTGGGAAAGGGCGTCCGCAATTGCCGTGAATGGCCAAGTGGCGAAAAGCGTCCGGACAAGTGCGGTTTCCAGATTCGTTCGGTCCAAGGACCTCATTTCGCGCTTTTCTCAAACGATTGCGCCATTGAAAATATTGACAAAAACCTTGGTTGAAAATACAATGCCTTTCGTAATTTTCTAACAATGATGTTGACTTTTTATGCCTTTGCATGTGCATGACGGAGGGAAGGATTTCGACATCGACATCGGACCGTTCGCCTGCGCCCGCCACAAAGCGGCACGGTCGCGGCGGATTGTCCGAACAACTTCAATCCATTATCTTAGAAAGAAGAACGACACAGGATCGCCAAAGCCGAGACGCAAGAACAAGGAAAGAGACCCGGTTTTGCGGAAATGTCGTCGCTTCCGAGCGGAGAGGACTTTAAATGCTAAGCATTTTGCGAAAACACGCGGCGTCCACAATGATCAAAGTGATTTTGGGACTTATTGTAATCGTATTCGTTTTTTGGGGTTTTCAGGGGTTTGATTCCGACAGGTCGGGAAGAGTGGCCATGGTCAACGGGGAAACGATTACGGTGGACGAATACCAGCGGGCTTACAACAATACGATCGAAAGATTTCGTCAGCAGTACGGAGACCAGCTGAACGACGAGTTGATCAAGGTTTTGGCGCCCAAAGAGAAAGCGTTGGAGTCTCTTATCAATCAGAAGGTGTTGGAGGTGGAGGCCAAAAAGCTCCGGTTCAGGGTATCCGATCAGGAGCTTGCCGAGTATATTAAAGAAGTGGATTTCTTCAAGACCGGCGATACGTTCGACAGTCGCAGGTACCGCGATATTTTAAGACAGAACCGTTTGACGCCCGAGGAGTTCGAGGAGCAACAGAGAACGGCGATTCTCATACAAAAGTTGAGAGCTTTCGTCACCAACAATGTCAAAGTGTCGGACGCCGAAGCCTTGGAACATTTCCAGTGGAACAACGCCTCTGTCAAGGTCGAGTACGTGCTTTTCGACCCCGAGAAATTCGAGGGGTTCGATCCCGGACCGGAGGAACTCAAAGCGTTTTTCGACGAAAACAAGGAGGATTTCAGGGTTAAGCCCAAGAGAAAAGTAAGGTACGTTCACCTCGACCCCGAGGATTTTGCCGGCACAGTCGAGGTTGCCGACGAGCAGGTCAAGGAATATTACGATTCCAATCCCGACGAATTCAAAGAGGAGGAGACCGTCGAGGCCAGTCATATTCTGGTCAAGGCCGATGAAAACGCCGAGGAGGCTGTCGTCGAGGAGAAGAGAAAGCAAGCGGCCGAGATCCTCGAAAAGGCGCGGGGGGGCGAGGATTTCGCCGAACTTGCCAAGAAATATTCCGAAGGGCCGTCGAAAGACAATGGCGGGAGCTTGGGAGCTTTCGGGCGCGGCCAGATGGTCAAATCTTTCGAGGACGCCGCATTCGCCATGAAACCGGGCGAAATCAGCGAGCCGGTTCGAACCCGGTTCGGTTGGCACATTATCAAGCTTGAAAAGCGCAACGACGCCAAGACGTTTACATTGGAGGAATCCACTGAGCGCATAAAACAAAAATTGGCCAAAGATCTTGCGAAAAACAAGGCCTACGAAACGGCGCGGGATATTCACGAAAATTCTTTCGAAGGCGACGACATGCTCAAAGCGGCCGACGGCAAGGGCGTGGAAGTCAAAACAACCGACTTTTTCACCGACGACGGCCCTCAAGACCGGACTTTTCTCACGCGGAACAAGTTCACCGAAATCGCCTTTTCTCTCTCGGAAATGGAAATATCCGATGTCAACGAACTGTCCGACGGCTACTATGTATTGCAGGTGATCGGCACGCAAGAATCCAGACTGCCCGAATACGAGGAGGCGGAGGAACGAATCAAGGCGAAATGGCTTGTCAAAAAGCGGGAGGAAGCCGCAAGGGCCGACGCGAAGAAATTTTTGGAAAAGCTGAAATCCGGAAAGACCATGTCGGAAATTTCCGGGGAACATAAAGTGGAGCCCGCCGAGACCGATTTTTTCCAACGAAATCAATCCATTCCGAAAATCGGTTTCGAAATGGACATTTCCAATGGGGCATTCGAGCTGTCGGATAAAAACAGATTCCCCGAAGAACCTGTTCAGACGCAGAAAGGTTTTTACGTTTTCCGATTCGTGGAACGCAAATCTCCCGATGCGGAGGCTTTCGAAAAGGAAAAGGAAGATATAAAAAGATACCTTATGATGCAAAAGCAGGAGAAGGCCTTCGAAGACTGGATCATGCAGGTGAAAAACGAGAGCGAGATCATGATCGATAAAAAATTCATAACGGGTTAAAAACTTGAGGGATAAGGATGGGCATACTCGGTAAGGGTAGATCAAGTCGAAAGTACGATCTCGACCCAGAGCAAGTATATACTCTGAAAAAATGTCCTTATTGCTTTGGCATGTTGAACTTGGACCAGGATAGATGCGACGCCTGCAAGCGTCGGGTGGGAAAGTTGAACAAAGCCGGCTTTGCCGACAAACCCATCGACTGGAAGTCGTACGCGTATTGTGTTTTTTCGTGGGCGCTTTTCGCGTTTTACGCTTGGTGGGCGTTTTTCCGCAAATAGTCGATATATAACGGAAAGGTCTCGAACGCAAGCAGGGGGGAAAATAGAAATCTTATGGCCTCCATAACCGATCAGGAACAAAAGGCGCTGTTGCGATTGGCAAGGTCCGCGATCGAAAACGCGCTGGTGGAAGACGCCGGAATTGAACGGCCGAAGGTATCCAGCTCGGCTCTGGAAGAAAAGAGGGGATGTTTCGTAACGCTTCACAAAAGAGGCAGACTGAGAGGATGCATTGGAACCATCGAACCCGTGAAAACTTTAGTGGAAGGCGTGGAGGAAAACGCCCTCAACGCCGCATTCAACGACCCCAGGTTTCCATCCTTGAAAAAAGAGGAACTCGGGCACCTGGAAATCGAGGTAAGCGTACTGACGGTTCCCCGTGAACTGAAATTCAAAGACGCGGACGAACTGAAGAAAAAGCTCAAACCCGGTATTCACGGAGTCATCCTGTCGAAAGGATGGCGGAAGGCCACTTTTTTGCCCCAAGTTTGGAAACAGCTTCCCGACGTGGATATTTTTCTGTCGCATCTTTGCATGAAAGCCGGCATGGAGGCCGATTGCTGGAGGGACAAGGATGTACGGGTACAGACCTACGAGGCGGAATATTTCTCCGAGCATTCGTAGCGGCGGGCAGGACTAAGCGGGAAGAGCACTGTGATCGGGGGGAAGCAGGATTCGAGTTTCTCCGGCCGAACCCGTAATTCCAATTTTTTGGTCTTGGCCGTTGAATCCATTGATTTCCCCCTCTCTCATGTCGCAAAAGAATGCAAGAAACGGACTATCGCTAAGCCGCAACTGCAAACGCGCTGGCCGGGATTGAAACCGAGCACCTATTTCGCCAGCATGGCACGCATCATATCGCCCGCGTTTTCCGCGTGATCGGCGATGAAGCCTATGGTTTCGGCCAATCTCACTAGATGAAACACCGAAACCGGATCGTCTCCTGCCGTCGCGAAAACCTTGCGCTTCAAAGTATGCTCGAGTTTGTCGGCTTCGTGTTCCATCCTGCGGACGTTTCGAATGATCTCTTTTACCTTTGCCCTCTGCTTTTCCGAATAGGTCTTGAAATATTTCCTGGCTTCCGACACCATTTTGGCCAATTCCTCGATGGGCTCCACGGTGGCGTCCACCAAGAGAAAGAAATCCTGCTGTAGTTCCTCGGGCACTCCGGGCTCCGGTCTGTAGGAGATCCAGTTGATAGCGTCCTCTACGGCATCCAGGACGCTGTCCTGTTCTCTCAAGTACCTAAAGAGCTGGAACTTGTCCACAGGCATCACCGTGCCTTTTGGAATATGGCCCCGAATACGGCGCTTGATCGAGTCCGCCTCCCGTTCCAGGGAGACGACTTCCTCGCGAAGGTCCTCGAAAGTCGTGCATCGGGTGATCACATAGCATTCCATGGCTTGCTGAAAAGCCCATGCAACTTCCTTCACCTTCTCCGCGTGCTCCTGAAGACCGTTGAAAGGAGATGTCATGAAAAGCGATAGAAAGGGTATGCGCATCTAAAAAACTCCTTGAGCGAAATAATAAATTCTAAAAAAATTCTTTTGTTTATAGGGAAACCTATTTTGTTCCAAATTTTTTGATTGTACAGCTACAAAATCAATTTTAACAGCCAAAAGATCGCCATACTGGTCAGTGCGGCCGCAGGGACCGTAAGAACCCAATACAGCATTATCCTGAGAACGATTCCGAAATTCACCGCTTCGAGTCCCCTGGCTAGACCTACGCCCAAAACTCCCCCTACGGCGGCGTGGGTGGTGGAAACGGGAAGCCCCATTTTGGAGGCGATCAAAACGGTGGTGGCGGCGGCGAAATCGACGGAAAAGCCGCGAGTGTTGGTCAACGTCGTTATTTTAGTCCCCAATGTCTCCATCACCCTGTAGCCCGCCATGCTAATACCGCACGCGATTCCGACTCCCCCGAAAAGCAATAAAAAAACGGGAACGGGCACTGTCGCACTTACGTTGCCCGTTTTTACCAGAAAATAGATTACGGCCAAGGGACCGATGGCGTTGGCTACGTCGTTTGCGCCCTGCGCCAGCGCGACGTAGCATGAAGTTCCTATCTGAATTCGGCGAAAGATCTCTTCGGGACCGTCTTCTTCGCCCTTGACCTTTACGAATCTTTTCAAAAGCCATCTGCCGGCAATACCCAATAGAACGGCGGCCCCGAACGCGATCAGAAGGGCCGGGACGGGCTTCAACGACAAATTCTTTCCAAGGGGCGTTTTGAATAAAAACGACAAGACCACCACGAAGCAAGCGATGCCGATGAAAATCGGCGACAACCTTATGGCTTTTTGGTAGGGGTCCTTGACCGATATCACAAACGCGACGATGGCTTTGAACATCAGGTAGGCGATCACCATGCTGAACACCGGGGAAATTACCCAACTCGCCACGACCCCTACCAGTTTCGACCAGTTAATGACCGAAAATCCCCCCGCCATAATTCCAAAGCCGATCATTGCGCCCACGATCGAATGGGTCGTCGATACCGGCAGAGACTTCCATGTGGCGAAACTGACCCACAGAGCCCCGGCAAGCAGGGCTGACAGCGCTCCGATCAAGGCCATTTGAGGATCGGTTAAAATTTCGGTCGAAACGATCCCTTTTCTGATCGTGTTCGTAACGTGGTCGCCGATGAAAACGGCGCCGACCACGTTCAATATGCCTGCGATGAAAACTGCTTGCTTCAACGTGATGGCCTTAGCTCCGACGGCCGAAGCCATGGAATTGGCGACGTCGTTCGCGCCTATGTTCCAGGCCATGTAAAAGCCGCAAACATATCCGATGACGAGTATAAAATATTCAGAACCCATAATGTTAAGCCAAAGAACTCCCCGTTTTGAAAATAGCGCCTTTTTCGTCGTTTATGCCGGGCGCCATAAGGATTGCGTTAGAGTTTTGTTAGGGCGCTAATATCACGAGACGATCTATCTTACAATTCAAAATTCGAAAATGGACAAAACCTTTTCTTCTTCCGTTGGACGGAAGAATTTGCAAGAGGGGGCGATCTGCCTTATGATTTGAAACTTGAAACGCTGCCGGCCGATCGGAAAAGATTCGAATTGGAGCATCAAGATACTATATAAAACGAATTGGAACACGAACGTACTGTGTACAAGAGAACAACATAACAAAGAGGTTGATCGAATGAACGAAAAGACCGGTTTGAAAAGGAACGCGATCAGTTCCGTTGTCGCGCTGGTTTTGTTTCTGCTGTATGCAAGCCAGGCAATGGCCACAGCTAGGTGGCCTCACGAAAAGAGCGACTTGAAGGCCGATCCGAACGTAGTTTGGGGAAAGCTCGAAAACGGTTTTCGATATGCGCTGATGAAAAACAAGGAACCGGAAGACCGGGTGAGCATGCATCTGAATGTTCAGGCGGGTTCGTTGAACGAAAAGGAAAACGAACGGGGCGTGGCCCATTTCCTGGAGCACATGCTTTTCCAAGGCTCGGAAAATTTCGAACCGGGCGAACTGGTGAAATACTTCCAGGGCATCGGGATGCAGTTCGGGCCGGACGCAAACGCGCACACTGGCTTGGACGAGACCGTATACGACGTGATTCTTCCAAAAGGCGACGAAAATAGCATCAAGGAAGGCCTGACCGTGTTGAAGGATTACGCGCAGGGCGCCTTGCTGCTCGAAGAGCAGATCGACAGAGAGCGGAAGATCGTACTGGCGGAAAAAAGAAGCCGGGATTCCGCATCCTACAGGACTTTCGAAGCGATCTTCGATTTCGAATTCCCCGAGTCGATCATTTCCAAAAGGCTCCCCATAGGAGAAAAGGAGGTGATTGAAAACGCCGACCGGCAGTTGCTCAAAGGTTTCTACGACGCATGGTACCGTCCGGAAAAAATGATGATCGTGATGGTGGGCAATTTCGATCCCGAAGTCGCGGAAGCGTTGATAGCCGAAAAGTTCGGGGACATGGCCGCTCGGGCTCCTGCCCGCCAGGAGCCCGATCTAGGCAATGTTCGCCATTATGGAATCAAGCCCTTCCACCATTTCGAAGAAGACTTGGGCGACGCCTCCGTCGCCGTCGAGGTTTTGGAAATAAGGAAGGAGCAGCCCGACAGCGCGGCATATCGGGTATATCTGCTGAAAAAGAACCTCTCCGACGCGGTAGTGCAAAACCGACTGGACGCCATATTGAGAAAACCCGACGCTCCCTTCACCGCCGCCTCCATCGGAACAGGCCTGATTTTCAATAGAATATTCACCGCCGAGATCTCCGCGAAAAGCAGCGAGGAAAACTGGGAAAAATCGCTCGCGGCCATAGAGCAGGAGCTAAGAAGGGCCATACAGTTCGGTTTCGCGGACTCGGAACTGGAACGGGTCAAAAAAACGTTTCTGACGGACCTTAACACCGCGGTGCAAAAGGAATCCACCCGGAATTCGAGAAGTCTGGCCGGTCAAATCGTCAGGGCAGTCAATTCGAACCGCGTTTTCATGTCCCCGAAGCAGGAACTGGAACTGTACGCCCCGATAATCGAGGCCGCAACTGCCGAGGAAATCCACGAAGCGTTCAAGGACACTTGGAACAAAAAGCACCGACTCGTTCTCGTCACGGGAAACGCTCCGGTAGGCGAAAAGGACCCCGAAGCCTATGTCTTGGCGCAATTCATGAACAGCCGCGAAATAGCGGTAGCCGCCCCGAAGGAAGAGGCGGCGGTCGAATTCCCGTACTTGCCCCCGCCCGCAACAAAGGGGGCGATCGCGAAGAGAATCGAAGTCCCGGACTTGGGAATCGTGCAAATCGACTATGAAAACGGTCTGCGGCTGAATTACAAGAAGACCGATTTCAAAGCCAAGGAAGTCTTGGTCGAACTGGCGTTCGGTTCGGGGGAATCCGGCGAACCTGCGGGCAAACCGGGGCTTTCCCTTTTGAGCGAGGCCGTTGTGAACGAAAGCGGAGTCGGACCTCTGAACGCCGAAGACTTGAATCGCGCGCTCGCCGGAAAAAATACGGTCGTGCGTTTCGCTATCGAGGAGGACAGTTTCGTGTTCAAGGCGGACACGGTCCCCGAGGAAATCGATCTGATGCTGCAACTGCTTTACGCGCGTCTTATCGACCCTGCTTTCAGGGAAGAGGCCTACAGGCTGGCCATGCAACGGTATCGTCTTTCCTATCTGGAAAATTCCCGTTCCGTGGAGGGCGCCATCAAACTTCACGCGGACAGGTTCCTCGCGGGAGGAGACAGTCGCTTCGGTATTCCCGACTACGAGACCTTCAAACGGCTCGGTCTCGAGGACGTTCGGTCGTGGATAGAAACCGCGTTTCGTCAGAACAGTCTGGAATTGTCGGTGGTCGGGGATTTCGATCCCGAAGTCTTGGAGAAATCGGTCTCGAAGCATTTGGGAGGCGCAACGTTCGGAAACGGCTTCGGAGCGTCCTACAAAGCCGAATCGCCGTCGTTTCCGGCGGGAGATTCCTTGAATCTTCCCGTGAACACCATGATTCCCAAGGCGATCGTCGTTTTGGCGTACCCCACGGACGACTTCTGGGAAATCGGTCAAACCCGAAGACTGTCGATTCTGGCGGACATAGTTTCGGAAAGGTTGCGGGTGACGGTCAGGGAAAAGCTGGGCGCTTCGTATTCCCCTTACGCCTACAATTATTCCAGCAGGGCGTATCCCGGATACGGCGTCTTCAGGCAGGTGGTGTTCGCCGAACCCGACGAGGTTCGCAATCTCGTGGACATCCTGAAGCGGATCTCGGTGGAATTGACCGGCGAAGGAATCGACCAGGACGAACTTCGCCGTTCGTTGGAGCCCACCTTGACAAGCATCCGCGAAATGCGCCGGAAAAACCGGTACTGGCTCGGAAGCGTGCTTTCGGGATCGAAACGGCACCCCGAACAACTCGAGTGGGCGAGGACCATACTGGACGATTACGGTTCGATTACTGCACAGGACGTGATGCAAATGGCAAAGACGTTTTTGAACAACGAGAAAGCGGCGGACGTGGTTATCGTGCCGGCGGAGGAGAAACATGAATGATGCTTTTGCGAGCCGGGCGACTCGAAAATGTCGACAGCCCGTTGGCACTCAAGGAATATTCGAGGTCCAGGCCCGGCAGGAGAACGGCTACAAAAGAATACTTGCCGAAGCCAAATTCCCATTGGTCAAACCCTTCGGGACCACCTTGTCCAGGCAGGCGGTTTTCTGGTCCTCGGCGGTGATCGGTTCCGTACGGACCGTCCCGTCCGCGAGTTCCGTGTTGTCGTAACGACGGGGGACGTTTTTTCCGAACATGCAAAACCAGATGTCCAAAAGCATCGACGGAGACTTCGTCCCTCTGATCGTTTGCGGTTTGCTCCCCCGCCGGGGCGAAAACCGCTGGACGGCCTCTGAAAGCCCGACGACGCTCCCGAGAGATGCTCTTCCCGACCTTCCTCCAATCCCGAGTTTCATGCCGTTCGGAACGAATGTCCCCTATCATAATTTATGGACGCATGCCCCTATCTGTTTGGTTGTTTAGCAAATTCAGTAACATACATATTATCTTGCCCATCTTCTTGCATACTGAATTCAATATCTCCAACACCACTTTCTCCTTCAAATGTGCTGGATAAATGAAAATGCTGATTTTTTTCTCTCTTTAATTTCTTTAATTGTTCTATAAGGATATCAATCTCCTTTTCGCGGATACTGATTCGGATTCCATACCATCCTGTTTTAAAGTCCTCTAACTCAGCATACATATCTGTTCTCCATTTAGGCTATCTACCTATTTGGTGGAATATGTTTATTTGGATATCGCGGATCGTGCCAATGGGGACCACGTTCTTTACCACCTTCACGGCCTTCTCTGTCCCATCTTCTAAGCTGGCCATCGGGCCCTCGCCATTGCCTATGTTTTCCACCCGTTTTTCCCCATGCATCAGTTTCTTCCCATCCATCTGGAGGATTCCAATTATCGGGATTGGCTGGATAATCGTCTAAAGCATCATTACCCTCTTCAGTATTCTCATTCCAATGTTGCCAAATTTCCCATGCTGCATAAGCGGCGGTACCAGCAAGGATCGCACCGCCAACAACACGTGCTCCCTGGTATGGGTATTACCATTAATCCACCGCCAAACTCGCCCCAGGTAGCCGTATTCGTCAATCCCGATGGATCCACCAGATTGACAGGATCATTCAGGCAATACCCGAACAGATCCGTATCCCCTCCGGCGAACAGAATCGGATCCTTTGCAGTCCACCGGCCGACGTCCGGATCGTAGTCCCGGCACCCGAAATGCACAAGCCCCGTATCCGGGTCGTACAGACCGCCGGCGAATCCGAGCGGGATTTCAAAGGACGGCGCGCCGTCGAAGATCACGTTTCCGAAGGAGTCGTAGTGGATTTCCTTTACCGCGTTTCCGGCACCGTCCGCAACCGCCCTGAGGGAACCCGCTTGATCGTACGCCAGAAAATAAGTTGCCCCGGAAACGGTCGCGGCTGCAGGCACTCGGGCGTCGGCGTACTCGAAGCGCGCAACGAGGTCGCCTGTCCCGTCGTACACGGCAAGGAGCGTGACCGGGCCCTGCCAGAGGTATTTTTCGACGATCGCGCCGTCGATCTTCTTGGCTATGCGGCGGCCCAGGGGGTCGTGGACGTACTCGACGGTCCGGCCGTCGGGAAGATCGACGCGAAGGAGTTCCCCCCGGGAGCCGTACTAGTAGGACGTCCTGGCGGCGCCCTCGGTCTTTTCGACGAGGAAGCCGTCCGCGTCGTACCGGAAGGTCCCGCCGCCTGCGGAAAGGAGGTGGTCCTCCTCGGAGTACTCGTAGGTTCGGCCGGTTACGCCCCGAAGGAGGTTGGTCTCGGCGGCCCTGGCGCCTGCGGCGTTGTAGGCGTAGGATTCCACGGTTTCGCCGTCTATGGTGACGGCGAGCAGGCGGCCGAAATCGTCGTACGTATATTCGTAAATACGGGCGACGCCGGCGGCCGTCTCGGTTTTCGAGACGATTCTGCCGGTCCTGTCCCGGACGGTTCGGTATTCGTAAAGGGCGTTTCCGTTTACGGCAAGCGTCTCGCCGGTCGGCTCCCCGTAGGCGTCGAACGATCGGGTCAGGGAGAAGCCGGGTCCGTTCACGGCCTCGGGCAGGCCGTTTTGCGCGTTTCTGGCTATGGCGAAAACACCCGATCCGATCAGCAGGCCGTCCCTGTCGTAGGCGAAGGCCTCGGTTCGACCGGCGTAGGTCGTTTCTCTCGCGTTGAAGTCGGCGTCGTAGGCGTAGCCAACGCATGCGTTTAAAGTGCCGAGGAAAGTTTCGGACAGGAGCAGGGAGCCGTCGTAGCCGTAGAGAATCGATTCGCCTCCCTTGGCCGCGGACCCGACTAGGCCGCCGGGAAGGTACGCGAAGTCGACGTTTCCTTCCGGGGTCTCGATTCGCGAAAGGCGGGTCGCGTCGAAGACGTTCCGGATCTCCTTTCCCGACGGGAACACGGTTACGGTTGCCGAATCCGCGGCCGAACCGCCGGGGCCCTCTGCGGTTATCGTGTAGGTGGTAGTGGCGGAGGGGCTCACCGCCATGCTTCCGTTCAGGTCCACCGCGCCCGCGCCGGGGGCGATGAAGCATGAATCGGCGTTCGCGCTGCTCCATGTCAGTACGCTGGATTCGCCGGCGGCTATCGCAGTCGGTTCGGCGGTCAGCGTTGTTTCCGGGGGAGCGGGAGCCGCTCCCTGGACGATTTCCAGGGTCAGAAAGGACCCGGGGGCGCTCGCGAGTTCCACCTCGAGATCGTTCCCGTACAGGAGATCGCGGGAAACCTCGAGGCG
>CAZNTU010000059.1:0-28893 GCA_964575975.1 uncultured Desulfobacteraceae bacterium | reverse complement strand
TTGGCGTCGATGGTGGCGATGTTGTCGATGCTGTCGATCGAAAGATCGAATCGTTCGAATACGTTTCGCACTGTTTCCAAATTCTCTTCAACGGGCGTGCCCCTGTTGCAGCCGACGCCTGCGGACAATGTCTTCGGGCGCAGCACCAGCACGCTATCGGGAAGTTTCTTGACGAAATGGTCCGCGAAGACTCCCGCGCGGGTCGGATCGAAACCGTTCTCTTCGGGGACGGACCATTTTTCCAGGTCGCGCCGCAAGATGTTGTAGGGGTCCCGGAGCCGGATTTTTCCCCCGTTCAGCAGGGCCATGCCGACGGTTTTGACCGCCTGCGGGTTTTCCATGAACAGCCCGTGCTTCGCAGCCAGCATGTCTATTGCCGGCACGCGGTTGGCGTCCGTGGCGGTCGTGACGACCGGCACGGCCCCGACAATTCCGGCCACGCGGTTCGCAAGGGCGTTGGCACCCCCGAGATGCCCGGAAAGAAGGCTGATCGCGAATTGTCCCGCGTCGTCCACGACCACCACGGCGGGGTCGGAACGCTTGTCCTTCACGTGCGGAGCGATCACTCGAACCGCGATTCCCGTCGCCATGACGAAAACGTGGGCCGAAAATTCGCGGAATACTCTCCCCGCCGCCTCCGGCAAACTTTCGAACCGGGTCGCATCGGCCGGAGCGCCTTCCACCGATTTGCCGACGAAGAGCGCGGCGTCTTCCATTTTTCGGACAAGGCGGACCGCCAATTCGGCTCCGTTCCGGGTCAACGCCCATACGGCCGTTTTTTTCGGCCGGGAATCCTTTTTACGAATCGGCGTTTCGGCAGCCATGGGAAAAGGACCTGTCGTAGAGCTTGGAACATTGAAAATTCTTGTCGGAGACTTCGAGGACCTTGCCCGCGACGATCAGGGCGTGCCGTTCGATGTCTTCCTCCTTCATGGTTTCGGCCAGCTTTCGAGCGGTGGTCCGGACGATTTTTTGTTCGGGCTGGGACACTCTGAAGGCGACAAGCACGGGGGATTCTTCGCCGTACGCCTCGCCCAGCACGGCTCCGACCTTTTCCGCGAGGCCGGCCGACAAGTAAATGGCCATTGAGGCTTGGTGGGCCGCCAAAGAGGCCAAAGACTCCAGCTCCGGCACGGGAGTTCTTCCGGCCATCCTCGTCACGATCAGGGTCTGGCATATCTCGGGCAGAGTATATTCCAAGCCGATCGCCGCAGCAGCGGCAAACGCGGCGGTAACCCCCGGCACGACCTCGTAGGGGATTCCGTTTTCCCGAAGCGCCGCTATCTGTTCGAAAATGGCGCCGTACAGGCTAGGGTCTCCCGTGTGGAGCCGCACGACCTTTTTTCCTTCGCGGTACCCCTCGATCATCAAATCCAGGATTTGCGCAAGATGCATGGACGCGCTGTTTTCCAGCCTGGCCTCGGGGCGAGCCCAGCAGACCACGTGCCTCGGCGCCAACGAACCCGCGTATATCACCAAATCGGCGGCCTCGAGGGCCTTTTTCCCTTTGACCGTAATCAGCTCCGGGTCTCCGGGGCCGGAACCTACGAAAATGACAGGATGCTTTTCCATTGGTCGATCCGTTGCAAGGTGTTGGTTGATTGGTTGATTGGTTGATTGGTTGATTGGTTGATTGGTTATTGGTTGATTGGTTATTGGTTATTGGTTATTGGTTATTGGTTATTGGTTATTGGTTATTAGGTGTTAGGTGTTAGGTATTAGATATCGATTATTAGGTGGTAAATATTAGGTTGGAGGTTTAAGGGGAGCGTGCGAGCACTTAGTGCCTAGTAACCAACACCCAACACCCAATAACCAATCTCCAATAACCAATACCCAATCAACCCATCAACCAATAACTAATCAACCAATAACCAATAACTAATCAACCAATAACCAATAACTAATCAACCAATAACCAATAACTAATAACTGCTCCCCCCCGACACGATCCAAACAGGGTTCTTCGCCTCGAATCTCGTTCCGGTCGGCATCGGGACGCTTTCGTTGATTTGCGTCTGGATCGTTTCCGTTTCGAAACCGAGGCTTTCCAGTTCCGCCGCCGCCGCCGCCATGGTTTCGATCATGACGGTGTTGGCTACGATGCGCCCGTCCGGGAGGAGCTTTTTCGCGACCGCCCGGATAATTCCAGGGAGGTCTTTGCCGCCTCCTCCGATGAAAACACGGTCGGGCTGGGGAAGTTCCTCCATGCCGTCGGGCAGTTCCGCATGCACGACCCGGATGTTTTCCGCACCGAAAATTTTCATGTTTTCGCGAATTTGTTCGATCCTCGACGCGTTTTTTTCCACCGCGACGATTTGTCCCCGCGTGACGAAAATGGAGGCTTCGACGGATACCGAGCCGCTTCCCGCTCCAAGGTCCCAAAAGACGTGGGCAGGGCCGAGGCGCAACTTGGAAAGCGCGACGGCCCTGATTTCAGCCTTGGTGATCATTCCGCGTTCGTGCTCGTACCAGTGGTCGGGGGCTCCCAGGACGAGGGGACGCGATCGCCTTTTCGTTTCTCCCTTTTTCAGAACGACGGCGTTGGGTTCCCTGAAATCCATGTCGGACACCTCTGTGGGGGACAGCCATCGTACCCGTTCGTCAGGGGTTCCCAGTTGCTCGAATACGCACATTTTCCAATCTTCGGCGCCGGATTCTACAAGCAAGCGGGCTGTCCACGCGGGATTTCTAATGGGATCGGTGAAGACGAACATCGTGTCCTTCTCCCGCAAAAACCGTTTCAGCTCCCATGCGCGGTCCCTCCCGTGAAGGCTGACTGCGGCGACGTCCTGCCAGGGCGATTTGATGCGGGAAAAGCAGGCGGCCATCGTGCCGACATTGGGATGCAAATCGACGTTGTCCTCTCCGAAAGCCTTTATCAGGGTCCGGCCGATGCCAAAGAACAGAGGGTCGCCCGAGGCCAGCACCGCAACCTTTTTGTTCTCGGCCAGCCGACGGATTTCGGAGATCGCGTCGGAAAGGGGCGCGGCGATTTCCACCTTGATCCCCGCATGGCTCTCGAACCAGGACAAATGCCGTTTCCCGCCGGCAAGAACGTCGGCCTTGCCGATTATTTTCAGATGTTTGGCGGTAAGGTCGTCGAAACCCAAACCCACGCCTATTACGCTGATCGGGATCAATTTGCCGCCTTTCCGGCGCCGCCGCGCCATGCGATTTTTTCGTCGAAGTCGAAAATTACCGCGTTCACGAGCAACCGGTTTCGGGCGAATTTTTCGGCCGCCTTGACGAGTTTTGCGCCTACCGTTTCGATCGCGGAAGGCCGTTCGTCGATAAGAATTCCGAAAGCCTCCCGTGCGGTGTTGGCGTTCGCCAATCTTTTCGCAAGGTCCTCGGGACAGCCTTCGTTCAGGCACCATTCGGAAAGCGCTTGCAGCGAAAGCCGGCTGTTGCGCGCGTGTGTGCAGGGCGACTCCTGGGCCATTTTGACGGCCTTTCCGAAAAACACGGCCATGGTGACTTTTCGAAATCCGAATCGGACTGCCGTGGAAAGCGCTTCGGAGAAATAGTCGCCTATTTGGACGAACGCCTCGGGCGCGGTTTCGGGAAAAAGTTTCTGCGCGCACCGTTCGCTCCGTCGGCCGGTGGAAAACACCGCTTCTTCGCAACCCGACGCCCTGGCGACCGAGAGCGCCGACGAGATGGTGGCGGTGTAGGCCTCGTGGGACATGGGCCTCACGATTCCCGTCGTGCCAAGGATCGATATGCCGCCCAAAACGCCCAATTTCGCGTTCAGGGTTTTTTCGGCGAGCCGTTCGCCGTCCGGGACGAATATTTCCACGCCGATGGAATTTCGCTTCCCGTTTCTGTTCAAAATTTCCTTCGCCGAGGCTCTTATCATCCTTCTGGGGCCGGGATTGATCGCGGGTTCGCCTGGAGGGATTTCCAGGCCGGGTTTGGTCACCCTCCCCACGCCTTCGCCGCCCGATATTCGGATTTCCGGTTCGCCGTTCTCCTGGAACAGAGAGAGACGGACCCCGATCACGGCCCCGTTGGTCGCGTCGGGATCGTCGCCGGCGTCCTTGACCACCGTGCAGATCGCCTCGTTCGGAGAGAGGATGCGGGTTTCGCGGATTTCGATCCGACGCGTTTCCCCGTTCAGAAATTCCACGGCCACGTCTTGGGGAAACCTGTTTTCCACGAGAGCGATCATCGCGCCTTTTGTCGCGGCCGCCGCAGCCGCTCCGGTGGTGAAGCCGGATCTGAGTTTTTTCTTTTTTTCCCGTTTCATTTCATGATTTTCGAAGATTGCTTAGCCCGCAACATAGTATATCGCTCCCACGGCCACGATGCTGGCCACCCGGAAAAACTGTCCCAAAAGCAGGATTTGCGCCCCCATGCCGGGCGAGAACACTCCCATGTAGTGTGGCAACTGGTGTCTTAGCGCTCGTATGGGAAAGGCGATAATATTTCCGAGAAGAAGGGCGAGCACGGTCTCCTTGGTCGAGATCGCCCCGGCATGCATGAGCGCTCCGGCGGCGGCGAACCCCGAGGAAAACTCGGCCACGAAGCTGAGTATCACCACGGAGAGAGCTTCCACGGGGACGAATTTCACCGTGACGAACCGGGCCAGCCAGTCCCTGGCGACGTCGAACCATCCCATGGCGCCGACCAAATAGGTTGCCGTGTAAATGGGCGTCACGTATACTATTATCGTGACAAAGCGGGCGGGGAGCCTTTTCTTGACGGACGAGAAAAAGTCTCCGCTTTTGCGTTTTCGTTCGCGTTTCGAATCATCGGCCAAAAACCGGTCGTCGGATTCGTCGGGATCGCCCGATCCGGCGGCTTCGACGTCTTTGACGAAGAACCGGCCGTACAGGGCGAACAGGACTACCCGAACCAGCAACGCCAAGAAAGTCAGCGCGAAATAGAGCGCCCCCGCCATTCCGGTCAGGGGCAGCACGATGAAAAAGGTCGTGGGAAGATGCAGCAGGTACGCGGGAAACTGGTTGATGAAATTGGTCAGAAACACTTGGCTTCTGTTCAGTTTCCTCTCCGCGTAGAAATCGACCAGCATGGCGTTCGCCGCCACTCCCGAAAAAAAAGCGGTGGAAAAGACGGCTCCGCACCTGTCTCCCAAATTCGCGAACCTGAAAAGAGGCCGGGCCGTGATCGCCAGTTTCTTGGTCCAACCCACGTATTCGATTGCTTGGGCGACGACGAGTCCGATGCCAATGAAAGCGAGAAGCCGTATCAGGGGAAAAATCAGTCTCGCCCGCAACGCCGCCCACCCGAGACCCTCGACTTGCGTCGAGCCCCACGCCCAGAGAGCCGCCGTCAATACAAGCGACACGGCCAACGCCCGGTAGGGCGGTTTGGAACGTTTTCTACTCATGCCCGTTTTTACTGTGTTTCGACAAGATCAAGGTCCAGTAATCGGGGGCGCATTTTTCGAATTCCCGGACGTCCATGACGATCTTTTCACGGGTGGACCCGCAGGCGCTCACCCCGATGCTGTTTTCCAGGCAGCCTTTTTCCTCCAGGGCGAGATTGATGTCCGAGACGTTCTTGTACGCCTTGAGGAACACGATGTTTTCCGCGTTTTCGGCGAGCTTTCGAAATCGTTCCCCGCCTCTCGCCCCGGACAAGATCAAAAGAGCTTCCTCGCCTTCCACCAGGGGCCGGTTCACCCTCGCGGCGGCCGCTTGGTACGACGTGACTCCCGGCACGGAAACGATGTTGGCCTCGGGGGCCAGCTTTTTCACGTAACGCCCCAGGTAGCCGTAGGTGGAATAGGTCATGCAGTCCCCCAAAGTCAGGAACGCGGCGTCCTTTCCCTCCCGCAGGGTATCGACGATGATTCCGGCGTTTTCCGCCCAGGCTTTTTCCATTACGGTCTTGTCGGAGCACATGGGGAAGGACAGCCTGAATACCGGCGTGCCTTCCGGAATGTGAGGACTGGCGATGTTCACCGCCAGGCTGTGGGAATTCTTCGACGACGACGCCGTGAATATCACGTCCGCCCGTCGTATGGTCTTGACCGCCTTCAGCGTGATCAAGTCCGGGTCTCCCGGTCCCACGCTTACTCCGTAAAACGTGCCCATCGGCTTTTCCATGGCTGTTTCCTCCCGTTCCATTGATTAATTGTTGTCAATTCGCGCGCCGGGGGTTGAAATTGCGTCGCGGGCCGGATTGCGACGAGGCGCCGGTCGATTCGACGCGATTTTGATCAGGGCGTTGACAACGGCGGCCGCCACGTTGGAACCTCCTTTTCTGCCTATGTTGCTTATATGGGGATAATCGGACTCGATCAGGGCCTCCTTGGATTCGGCGGCGTTCACGAACCCCACAGGAAGCCCTACGATCAGTGCCGGGGCGGCTTGTTGGGCTTCGATCAGTTCGAGAAGCCTTAAAAGGGCTGTCGGCGCGTTTCCCACCACGTAGATTCCGCCTTTCATGATCGATACGGCCGCATCGACGGCCGCTCGCGCGCGGGTGGTTTTCAGGCGCTCCGCCGCTTCGGCCGTTTCCGGCGCGTCCATCAGGCAGACAAGGTCGCATCCGAAAGAATCGAGGTCTCTCCTTCGGATACCCGACAGGGCCATGCGGGTGTCCGTGACCACCGTCTTTCCGGAGCGTATGGCGTTTACGCCGGCTTCCAGGGCGCCGGGGTGAATCCGGACCGTTTTAAGATACTCGAAGTCGGCGCTGGTGTGGATCATCCGGGACACCACGGTCCATTGTTCGTCGGAAAAACCGTGGGGTCCGGCTTCGGACTCGATGATCTCGAAACTGCGTTTCTCTATTTCCGCCGGTAACATTTTTCTACCTTTCTTTTCGATAGGCCTGGCAGGCCGACACGAAATTTCTCCCGATTCCGGGAGAACTTTTGAAATGAAGATGCACGTAACTTCCAAGGCATCTGTTAACGAGATAGCCGGGACACGTCCGGGTATTGCCGGTCCGGTCCGTCGTCCCGTAAATATCCCGAAATTCTTCGACGCTTAGAGGATCGAGCTTCTTCGGCCGATTTTCCTCTTCGAGCCGAGAATAATGAAATTCGTGACCCCGGGCGACCACGCCGGCTTCCCCAATGGGAGAGTCGGCCGAAAGAGTGATTTCGCGATATCCGAGGGAGGTCAAACGATCTTGCATGCGGGTCTCGAACGGAAAGCACCCGGCCATTTCGAAAGCCGTGCCGTCCTTGACGATCAGCTTTTCGCACAAATACATGAATCCCCCGCACTCGGCGTAGATCGGCATGCCGTCCTCGCATTTTTTCAATACGGCCCTTCGCACGGACTCGTTTTCCGACAGCCGTTTCGCGTGCAGCTCGGGGTAGCCGCCGCCGAAATACAAGCCGTCCAGGTTTTCGGGCAAGGCGCGGTCCTCGGCCGGGGAGAAGAACACGATTTCGGCCCCGTTCTTTTCCAACTCCTCGATGTTTTCCGGGTAGTAGAAACAAAAGGCGTTGTCGCGGGCGACGCCGATTCTCGCTTTTCGTTCGACCGCCCACGTTTCCTGGCCGATCACTCGGAGTGCGTTCGCGGACTTTCCGATGGGCGATGGTTCGGACCGTCGTGAATCGGGTGCGTCGGGGGCGAGGGGGGGAAAAAGGGAAAGGCTTTCCATCAGAGTGTCTATATCGAGGCTTTCCTCCACGAAATTCGCCAGGGCCGCCATGCGGCTTTCCGTCAGGTCGTGGTCTTCGGCGGTCACGAGACCGAGGTGTCGCTCCGGGATCTCTATTTCGCCCTTTCGGGGAAATCCTCCCAGCACCGGAGGCATGTCCCGGTTTTCGAGAGCTTGTCTGAGATATTCCAAGTGGCGGGGACTTCCGACATTGTTGAACACCACGCCGCAAAAGGAGCAATCCGGGTCGAAACGGGTGAACCCGAATACCAGCGCCGCGGCGCTTCGGGCCATGGATTTCGCGTTCACCACCAACAGGATCGGAAGCCCCAGCCATTTGGCCATTTGAGCGGTGGAACCGGCTTCGGAAAGGCCGTCGTAGCCGTCGTACATCCCCATGACTCCCTCCACGACGGCGATGTCCGCGTCGGAAACGGCCTTTTCGAAAATCCGTACGTTCGTTTCCCTGGAAAGCATCCACCCGTCGAGATTGCGGCTTTTCCGTCCGGCGACCCGGCCGTGGTGTCCCGGATCGATAAAATCGGGTCCCACCTTGAACGGGGCCACCGCAAGGCCTCGTTTCCGAAGCGCCGCCATGAGCCCCAAGGCGACCGTGGTCTTGCCGCTTCCGCTGTGGGCGCCCGCGACTACGAGGCCTGGTCTTTTGCGGCGAGTTTTGTTGTCAGGGCCGGTGTCCATTGTTCATTATTATCCATTAACAATTGATTATTGATTATTGACTATTTGCCGGGTTTCTTGCCATGGCATGTTCGATGTAAGCATTCCCGTTATCTTGAATAGTCAATAATCAATAGTTAATAATCAATTTTTAATTCCTCTCTCCAGCGTCGTCTGTAATCCCGAGAGGATCTCTTCGACGGCCGCCTCGGTGAATACATGCGGATACAAAATCCCGCCTATTTCGGTAATCCCTTCGAGAAGCCGCATCGTGGGGCGGGATACCAGCTTTTCGTCCACCAGGCGGATATTTCCCTCCTTGACCGCCTTAATGACGGAAAAACCGGGTTCGTCTCGAATCGTTTGAATCGTCGGGTTGTTCATGGCCCCGCTTTGGGCGAGATAGACGTCGATCTCGTTCGCCAGCGACAGAATTCGCTCCTTGCCGAAATAGGCGATGTTGGTGTTTCGAACCGAATCGGCGTCGGCGGCGAGGTTGATCCCCCCGGCTTCCTCGAGCGCGAATATCGGCATTGCGTCCGGCGAAAACGTTTTCATTTTGGAATGGATCGCTTCGAAATAAACCTTCTTTCGTTTGTCTTTCTCGATTCGGGCGACCATGCTTCGGATTTTTCCAAGGCGTTCTTGGAACGTTTCGATCATTTTTTCGGCGGACTCGTTTTTTTCCGTCAGGATTCCGAGAATTCTCCAGTAATCGAACATTTGTTCCACGTTCGACGGCTGAAGAGACACGACGGCCACCCCGAACTGTTCGAGTCGCTCCATCAAAGGAGCGTAACCCCTGTCGAGCATGGGGCGCGTAAGCACCAGGTCGGGTTTCGCCGCCAGGAATTTTTCGGGGCCGTCGTGAGTCGAGTAGCTCTTTTTTCCCGTGGCGGCGAGCGGATAGTCGTCGCTCTTGGACACGCCGATTATTTCTTCGTCGAGACCGAGAAAGAAGAGATTTTCCGTGTGGGCGGGGTATAGCGAAATAATCCGCGCGAACGGTTTGTCGACTTTGATCGAACGCCCGTGGCTGTCGTGGAATTCCGTTTTCGAAACCAGCGCGGTGCGGTCCGCCGCCGTCGCGGCCGCCGGAAGCGCAACCAGAACCGCAAGGACGATCGCGAGAATCGTTTTATTTTTATGTGGGTAAAAGTTCATAAATCCTTTGTTTTCAACCGATAAAAACCACCCGGGGAGCTTGGACGATTTTTTCGGGTACGACGATCGATTCCACGTCGAATACCCTTTTAATGATGCTCGGGGTCAGGCCGTGTCTGGAAACTCCGGGCTCGACAACTTGCCCGTCCTTCATGAAAACAAGGTTGTCGGCGAAACGGGCGGCCATGTTGATGTCGTGCATGACCGCGACTACGGTGGCGTCGTTTGTCCGGACCCGGTCCGACGCGATCTTCATCATTGCCAGCGCGTGCTTGATGTCCATGCCCGAGCAGGGTTCGTCCAAAAGCAGCACGGGCGTTTGCTGGGCGATGGTCCGGGCGAAAACGACCCTCTGCTTTTCCCCTCCGGAGAGTTCCGTCACCGGGCGGTCGGCCAGGCTTTTCACCCCGCAGGTCTCGATGGCCTCCTCTACCGCCCTGACATCCTCCTCCGCAGGCGGACCGAAGCGAGAGCGATGCGGGTATCTTCCCATGCCGACGACCTCGCGAACCGTGTACGGAAAATTCACTTGATAATTCTGCGGAGCGAGAGCAATGCGTTTCGCCAATTCCTTCTTTCCGTACTTGGAAAGACTTTTGCCGTCGAACAGGATTTCTCCGGCGTCGGGCGCCAAGTATCCGGACAACAGATCGAGCAGGGTGGTCTTTCCGCATCCGTTGGGTCCCATGATCGCGTGGAACCGACCCCTTTCGATCGTAAGCGCAAGATCGTCCAAGGCCTTTCGGGGGCCGTACGAAAAAGAGATTCTTTCGAGTTTAAAAACCATCTCCCCCCCGCATGGTCTGTCGTTTTCTAAACAGGTAGCAGAAAAACGGTCCGCCGATGAGCGCGGTGAGTACGCCGATAGGCGTCTCGACCGGCAGAACCGCCCTGGTGACCGTGTCGGCGCACAGCAGGAGAATGGCCCCGGCGAGCATGGAGACCGGGATGAGTCTCCGGTTGTCCGGACCGGTCACGCTCCTCGCCATATGGGGGACCAGAAGACCCACGAAGCCGATGATTCCCGACACCGACACGCAAACCGCCGCCATCAGGGACGCGGTCGCGAGCAGCAAAGGCAAAATCCTGGCCGCGTCCACGCCCAGCGATCCCGCAGTCCTGCCTCCCAGGGACATGGCGTTCAAGTCCCTGGAAAAATATAGGCATACGACCGCTCCGAACGCCGTCGCGCCCGCCAGAAGAAAAACATCCGACCACGACTTCGAAGCCAGGCTTCCCATCAGCCAGAATATGATAACGGACGCCTGCTCGTCCGCCATGTACTTCAAGAAGCTGATGCCGGCGGAAAGAATGGCCGCGACGATGATTCCGGAAAGGATCAGATTGTTGGAGGACAAGCCTCCGCCGGAAGACGCCAGCTGCACGACCGCCAGAAGAGAGGCGCACGCGCCGATGAAGGCGAACAGGGGCACGCTCAGATTGCCGGCCGCGGTCATGTTGGATATCAGGGCTATGGATGCCCCGAACGCGGCTCCGGCGGAAACCCCCAACGTGTAGGGATCGGCCAGCGGGTTCAAAAGGATTCCCTGGAAAACCGCCCCGGAAACCGCCAGCGCCCCTCCGACCGCCGCGGCCGTCAAAATCCTCGGAATCCTGACGTCCATGACGACTGCGGCCAGGACGGGATCGACGCCTTCGGAAAACAGGGTCCCTCCTGATGCGTGCGAAGCGATTATCCTAAGCACGTCCAAGATATCCGCCCTGATGTAGCCCATGGTGGAGGAGGCCGCGACGATGGCGCACAAAACCAGGGACAACGCCGCGATCTGGGGCCAGAGCGGCATGTCGCGCAGGCGTCTGAAAAAAGCGGCTTTTTTGATTTCGTTTGTTCTCGTCGTGTTCATTTTCGTCGTTCACCGTATCGAGAGACTTTCCAAGCCGTATCCCGGGCGTCTTGAAAGCGACCGGTCCGCTCCGGAGCGGTAAATGAACGCTTTTCCGAGACTGCGTGAATTTGCGGGAAGGCGATCCTGTTTTTTCCCTTGGGATTTTCACAGGCGGCGAGGGGGGCCGGATGGCTATCGCCGAACGCGGCCAGCAATACGCCTTTTTCGAGAGGATTTGCGTCGCCGTGTCCCGACGCGAACAAGGAAGCTTCGGCGACGAACGGAACGATAGAAAAAATTGGAACCAGCGAAGAAACTTTTTTCATGGCAAATCCCCTTTTCCAATATGGTTCGGAACGAAACGCGCAGATCGTTCTAAAAAGAGGACAACAGCCTTATTCGTCGGTCGATTCTTCTTTTCCCAATAAAAAACCCTCCAAGCCTTGATGGCTCAGAGGGTTGCACCCGTCTTCCTTGACCCGCTGGGCTGCTCTCCCCTTCGTGATCTCGCGAAGGTTCGGCAAAAAAGACAAGGCAGGTCTTCTGGCTCTCGGTTCGTCCTACTATCCGCGCCTTCCCGTTATTTAAACAGTGGCTTTATCGCGGAATTCGTCCCCGATTACAGCGGCGGGACCACTCCCGATTCTCACGGGATTCCCTTTAGCCCTTCGCAGGGCGCCAAGTCTTTAGCTTTTTTTATTCCAATTTGAATTTTATGTCAACAATGGATTTCAAACCAGAGCCATCAGCTTTTCGGCGATCGCGGAAAAAGCCTTGGCCACGGGAGAATCCTGGTACTGTTCCATGAACGACGTCCCGGAATCTCCGCAGAACACCACTCTGGGATCGAACGGAATTCTTCCCAAAAAAGGGATTCCGAGATTCTTGGTCGTCTTTTCCCCGCCGCCGCATCCGAAAAGGTTAAGAGTCTCGCCGCAGTGCGGACACGCCAGACCGCTCATGTTTTCGACAAGGCCGAAAATGTTCAGATTGACGACTTTGCAAAAATTGATGGACTTTCTCACGTCGGCGAGGGACACTTCCTGAGGAGTCGTGACGATTATCGCCTGGGCGTCATTGATGGTCTGCGCAACGGTCAGAGGTTCGTCGCCCGTGCCCGGGGGAGAGTCGATTACCAGAAAATCCAAGTCGCCCCAAGCGACGTCTCCGATGAACTGGCGAATGGCCGAGTATTTGATCGGTCCTCTCCAGATGATGGCGTCGTCCTTGGTCATGCTCAGAGCCTCGATGGATACGGCCGCCAAATTTTCCGAATATTTCAAGGGCGTAAGCTGGTTTTCGCCGTTTACGTCCAGCAAGCCCGTCAAACCCAACATTCGGGGCACGTCGGGCCCGTGAAGGTCCACGTCCATGATTCCCACTTTCGCGCCCTTCCGGGACAGCGCGATGGCCAGGTTCACCGACGTGCTCGTCTTGCCAACGCCGCCTTTTCCGCTCATGACGATGAGTTTGTTCTTGATTCTTCCCAGCGATCTGTTTACCGCCTTGTCCTGGTCTTCCTTGCTCCGGCTCTTCTTCGCCGTGCCGCCGGATTGCATGCTTTCTTTAGCCATTTTGTTTCCAGTCTCCTTCGATCGTATCTATGCCCAATGCCCGTCCACGTTCGGCGTATTGGTTTCCTTGTATTTACCCGATTTGTAGTTCTCGATTACATCCTTCACGCGGCCCGTGACGCCGACGATCATTTTAACCCCGGCGCTCTCCAGCACCTTGAAAGCCTTGGGACCGCAAAAACCCGTTATTAGAACCTCGGCGCCTTTGTCGACGATTGCCTTGCCCGCCTGTATGCCGGCGCCTTGGGATATGTTCGCGTTTTCGGAGTTCTCGACGACCTCGTACTCGAGGGTGTCGGTGTCCGCCAAGATAAAATAGGCGGCCCTGCCGAAGCGAGGGTCCATCTCCGATGTCAGCTCCTTGCCGGTGGATGTCAGAGCGATTTTCATTTCGATTCCTGTCCTCCTATATAATATAAGGTATGTTCCGAATACCCGAACAAAGGAGGCGGAATCAAAAACTAAACTTCCGTCTCCGCCTCCGGGATTCGATAAAAATTGTCGTCCGAGCAATGGGGACACGCGGCTGGCCTCCCCGTTCCCCGAGGCTCCTCCCAGGAGCGCCCGCACGCCGAACACTTGAAAATGCGCGGGCCCTGGACGATTCTGAAATTGCCACCCTCCACGTTGATCGCCTTGCCGTTTATCAACGCATCCGCGACCGTCTGCCTCGCCCTCTGGATTATCCGGCCGAACGTGGCCCGGGACACGCCCATCTGTCGCCCCGCCTCCTCGTGGGACAGTCCCAGCATATCCGCCAGTCTGATGGCTTCCCGTTCGTCAACCGCGAGCCGGACCTCCTCGAGATCGAACATGGGGATTCCCCTCGGCTTGAAATAGCTGACTTCGGGGTTGAACTCGACAAAGCGGTCCTTTCGAGGTCTAACCATTCGTCACTCCTTTATGAGCATATGCTCGAAACAAATCTCTAATACTTCCGATTCCAACTTTTGTCAAGAAAACGTTTGCGCCTCCATACCACATAACCGGTTAACATACGACATCTTGGAAAAAAAATCCAACCGCACCGGGCCCGCCTAAAAATACGACCCGATTGGCCGTGGACTTTTTGATTTTTTGGATCTAAGTTGCTAAACTTGCCGCAACGACCAAGTCGGTCGCGGATACAACAATATGAACCGCATTGATAAATTTGCGAGTGGCGAGGTGGAAATGAAAAAAATGTTTTGGATGGCTTGTCTTGCTTTGTCCGTATTGGCGTGGATCGGTTCGGCCGGAGCCGAGCTTGAGTATAAGGTGATGAAGAAGGTGGATTTGCCGACGGCGCCCAAGGATGTCGCCGTGTCGCCCAACGAGAAGTTTTACTATGTCTTGACCCAGGGAAGCGTACTGGTGTTTTCGGTGCAGGAGAACAAGGTGGTGTACGCCATCCCGGTGGGGGAGGGGGCCGAGAAGATCGTCCACGCCCCCGAGAGCGACCTCCTGATCGTGGCGGACGCCAAAGAGAAGAATTTCCAAGTGATCCGGATGGACATGATCCGTCATTTCGACCTGGAAGGCTCGCCCTACGTGGGATCGGCCGACGCCCCCGTGACCGTCGTGATTTTCAACCATTACCAATGTCCCTACTGCGCCAAGCTCGATCCCAAAATCCAGGAGTTGACGAACCTTTTCGGGGCGAACATCAGGGTTGTATACAAAAGCTATCCTCCGTACAACGATATCGCCAGGAAAGCCTCGAGCGCCGCTGTCGCCGCCTATCGCCAAGGAAAATTCTGGGAAATGCACCATGCCCTGCACGAGATAGAAATGCCCCTCGACGAAGAAAAGATCGCCTCCGCAGCCGCGTCGGTCGGGTTGGATATCGAAAAATTCAAAGCCGATCTCGAAGATCCCAAGACGATGGCCATCGTGGAGAGAGACGTTAAAGAAGGCATTGCCGCAGACGTGGATGCCGTCCCTTATTTTTTCGTCAACGGAAGGCACCTGAAAAACGAGGATTTGAATTCGATCTATCAAAGAATCCAGGAAGAGATCGAAAAAAGCGTTCTCAAGAAGGCCTCGGACGAAAAAGAAACGGAATGGAAGAGAACGCCAGCGAATTAATACCGATCAAGCGCTCCGAGAGAAATCCGTGTGGGCCCGCGTTCATCCGCGGGTAAATGGGTTCCTTTCTCCCCTATTTTCGGCAATAAGCCATCGACTATGTCCGGGAGATTGTTTTCCTCGCAACGAAATTCGGTTTCTCCCGACTCGAGTCCGCGAAGTTGCACGAGATCTTCCAGAAGGGCTGTCAATCGAAGGCCGTGTTTGTTGATTTCGCGGAAATATTCAAGCATTTGTTCCCGCGTCGCGCTTTCCATCTTGTCGATACCGAACCTGGAGAAATTGACAATGGCGTGCAAGGGGGTGAACAATTCGTGGGATATGTTGGAAAGAAACTCGTTTTTTGCATTGTTCGCCTTTTCGACGGTTCGGATCAAATCTTTTTCCCTTTGGCGTTTTTCCTCTATCAACGAATCGACTTCCCTTTTGATAAGCCGAACGGCATCGAAAACCTCGCGAAAAGGATGGGACGGCGGAATTTCGTCCTTTTCGGGCATTCCTTCCTTTTCCCAATCGATTGCGCCCAAAAACATCATAAAATCTTGTACGAACTTTTCGTTTCCTTTTTTTTCCCTGGCAACATTAGGTTTGTAGTGGTTCCCTGCGGGGGATTTCGCGCTTTTCGACTTCTCCTTCGACACAAGAGCCAGCGCGTGTTCCAAGTCCCGGACCGCTCTCAGTTCGAAATCCAGAAAAGGCCTGACAAGATTGGACGCTGTGTTCAACAATTTGTTTCCGCTGCAAAAATAGAGTTTTATAAACGGATATCGACGGTAGAAATTCTGGATGGATTCCAAATATTTTCTTCGTACCTTACCGCTCATTCCCGTCAAGCCTTCCATATCGACGATGAAGTAGTTGAATTCGCCGATTTGCACGAGGGCGCGAGCGACTTTGTTCCGAAGATCCGAAATGTCGGGAAGATGTTTCGCCTGTATAAAGCCATGGGAAACGGAATAGATGATCTCGAAGTCGATAATTTGGTAATGAATGTCGAAATCCCCGAAATCAAGCAGCCATTCCTCCTTGGAGAAAATCTTGGGTATAGAGGCTTTCCTTTCTTGTCGGTTGGGGCTCGCGAGTCTTTTCGCTGCGGGCGCTTCGCGCGTTTTTCCGTTTTGTCTTTTCGAATCGCAGGGGGGGAGCAAGCATCGCGCCTCGTTGACGGCCTCGGTGTAGTTTTTGCGAAGGACCAAATCGAATGCGGGCGGTCGCAACCTTTTTTTCAGCCGAAAGCCCAGCAGGGAACGAAAAGACAACCCGTGGGCTATCAGCGCCAAAAGGTTCTCGCGCTTGGCTGTTTCCTCGAAATAATGCTCGATGATTTTCTGTTTCTGGTTTCGCAACTTCGAAAAATCTTCGATTTGAACATGGGGGGAATTTCCGAATATCTCCTGCGCGACCTTTTCTATTCGCTCTTTCGATTCCAGAAAATCCGTCGCTCCGGCTTTTCCCCATGGTTCGCACAGCAGGATTCGAGGCCCGATCGTCCTAATGGTCAAAAAATATTCCGACCCGAAGTCGATATTAATCCATTCCGGACGCGAACGAACGGGAAGACCGGTCACAGGGCATTTTCGACTTGGCGTTCTTTCATGCAAAGTCCCTGATTCGAAAAGCGAGGAATTTCGTTCTTTCCATTTTCCGAACATAATCCGCTCCTGATCCGCATGAATGGGCGTTTGATCGGCCTTGTCCCGTTCGGAGGGACTTGCTGGATCCTATCGTGTTTTCGGCTCCTTGGAGTAGACTACGATCCTGTCTCCCGGATGAATGACCGTCCGAGGGGAAAAATCGTTCCAGATCAGCAAGGCGGGCAACGGGACATCGAAACGTTGCGCGATCGAATAGAGGTTGTCTCCCTTTTCAACCATGTAATAGCTTTCTTCCGTTTCCTTCTTCCATTGAGCACGCAGTTTCGCGAGCCTTCGGGGAAAATCGTCCTCGGCCTCCAACGGCGCGTAAAGATCGTATTTCCCCTTTGAAAGATAATGGCCTTTTAGCTGCGGGTTCATATCTTTGATTTTTTTGAAATACGTGCCTGCGGCTTCCGCCAACAGACTAATAGGAGTAGGTTCGTCGATCTCGACGCGCGTTCTTTTCGCTTCGAGGGGTCGATAAAGCTCCTCGGGTTCCAAATGGAACCCGTATTTGCCTGGATCCGACATGATCGTCTTGGCCGCTGCGATTCTGAGCAGAAAGCGCTGGGTTTCCTCTGGAAGTTGAAGTCTGTAGAAATCGGATGTCTTTTGAAGAAGAATCTCCGACCGCAATCCCTCTTCGCCCATGTTGTACGCGGCTGCGGCGAGGGTCCAGGAGTCGAACAGGTCGTGCAATTCCTTGAAATACTTGATCGCCGCTTTTGTAGACGCGTGAATCTCGCGCCTTTCGTCCAGGGAATCCGTGATTCTCAGGCCGTATTTGATTCCAACGCTTTCGCGGAACTGCCAATATCCGGTCGCGGCTTTCGCGGATGCGACATGGGGCCTTAGCGCGCTTTCGACTACCGCCACGTATTTCAAGTCGTCTGGGACCCGGCTTTCCGACAGCAATTTTTCGACGACGGGAAAATACCTGCCCGCTCTTTTCAACCAGAGAATAACCTGGGGTCTGTCCCAGAGCATCAGGAGCATTTCCTTTTCCATTCGCTCCTTTACTTCCGGTTCGTTCAACGGGACCGGTTCCGAACAAAATTCGGGGGCGGCGTCGAACCGTACGCCCTCGACCAGGGGCGAAACGTTGGCGTTCGCCGGTCCCTCCGCGCAGTTTCCCGCCCGAGGGGCAGCAAACAGCGCAAAGGCTGTGAATACGATTAAAAAATTCCTTGCAAGAATCATAGAGGATGCCTTTTATAAAAAAATCTTTTGCCTTATTTTGGCGTGCGACGATCAGGTCGGACCGTCGAACGGTTAGATCGCCTGATCGCATCCGAGACTATTTTCGAGAATATCCTCGAATAGCATAATTTCTCTTCGTCCGAAAGATTATTTTTGTAAAAGAGCGGCGCGCCCGGATTTCCGCTATGTTGAAAGCGCGCGAAACATGTGTATATATTGGATTGCGTGTGTTCGAGAAACATTCAATTGGTCAAGTGCGAATCTCGGGAGTTGGAACTATGGAGGAAAAGAAAGACAAAACGTCCGCTTCGCCGTTCCGGTTCGAGGAAATAGAGCATACGGCGGATGTGGCGCTTCGCGTACGGGGCGAAAATCTGGGCGAACTGATGAAAAACGCGGCCGACGGAATGGCGTCGCTGTTGCGCGACTGCAACGCCGGAACGGGAAATGCGACGCAAAGAAGCATAGAGGTGGAGGCCGAGGACGCCGAAGGCCTATTGGTGGAATGGTTGAGCGAATTGGCTTTTCTGGCGGAAACCAAATCCGAGGTGTACGATTCGTGCGAGTTCGAACGAATCTCGCCCGCAATGCTCAAGGCTTCGGTTCGGCTTGAAAAAGCCTCCGCCTTGAAACTGCATGTCAAGGCGGTAACCTACCACAATCTGGAAATTGTCGAGATCGAAACGGGCCTGGAGGCCGTCGTCGTGTTCGACATCTGACTTCAACCCTTTCGAAAAACCGTTTGCAAGGTGATGAAAATGATAGAAAAAAGCGACGTCATTAGAATAAGCGACTACATATACGAGATTCCCAAGTCCTTTCGGAGCGACATGAGGGTCCCGGCTCGCTTCTTTTCCGGGCCGAAACTGCTGGACGGCGTCATGGGGGACCGAAGTCTGGAGCAACTTGTGAATACCGCCACGCTTCCGGGCGTCGTGAAGTACGCCTTGGCCATGCCCGACATGCATCAGGGATACGGATTTCCCATCGGCGGCGTCGTTGCGACGAAGCTTCCCGACGGCGTCATATCCCCCGGAGGAGTCGGCTACGACATCAATTGCGGAGTCAGGCTTTTGGGGACGCATCTCGACCGGGAAGAACTGGCCCCCCACCTGGTCCTTCTCGCCGCCGCGATGAACGGCAACTGTCCCAGCGGGGTCGGCAAAGGAGGGCATGTCAGATTGAAGGCCGGCGAACTGGAGAGAGTTCTGGAAAACGGTTCCAAGTGGGCGTTGAAAAGAGGATACGCGTCTGAGGAAGACTTGGAGAAGACCGAGGAGAACGGATGCGTCGAGGGCGCCGACGCCGGCATGGTCGGTCCCCGGGCGATGGACCGGGGCAAGGGTCAACTGGGCACGCTCGGCGCGGGAAACCATTTTCTGGAGGTGGACGTGGTCGCGGAAGTATCCGACGAAAACCTGGCGCGCCAAATCGGTTTGTTTCCGGGGCAGATCGTGCTCCAGATTCATTGCGGCTCCCGCGGACTGGGACATCAAGTCTGCACCGACTACGTGAAATCGTTTCAGAAATGCATCAAGAAGTACGGCCTGAACTTGCCCGACCGGGAACTGGTCTGCGCTCCGTTGAGCAGCGAGGAAGGAAAAAACTATCTGGCGGCCATGAAGGCGGCGGCAAACTATGCGTTCGCGAACCGCCAGCTTCTGACCCATTTCATCCGGGAAAGCTTCGATCAAGTCCTGGCCGGAAAGGTACAAAACCGCCATGTGTACCAGATTTACGACATCGCCCATAACATGGCCAAGATAGAAGAGCATTTGATAGACGGCAAAAAGATGGAGCTGTGCGTCCACAGAAAAGGGGCTACCAGGGCTTTCGGCCCCCATGGCCAAGGCTTGCCTGCGGCGTACAAGGGAGTGGGACAGCCGGTTCTCGTGCCCGGTTCCATGGGGACTTCCAGTTGGGTCCTGGTGGGAACGAGGACTTCGATGGAGCAGACGTTCGGCTCCGCCTGCCACGGCGCGGGGCGGGCCTTGAGCCGTTCGCAGGCCAAAAAGCAGGTTCGCGGGACGCAGTTGCTCCAAGAGCTTACGGCCGGCGGAATCCATGTTCAGGCCCGAAGCATGGCGGGACTGGCGGAGGAAGCGCCCGTGGCCTACAAGGACGTCGATAGCGTGGTCGCCGTGGTACACGGGGCCGGGATTGCCGCCAAAGTCGCCCGATTGGAACCATTGGCCGTCATTAAGGGTTAGTTTCGAAAGGACGGCAATTTTTCGCGAAAGGAATTCCGCTAACATGAGAAGCCCATGGATTCGATAGCCTTCTTCGTTACGCCCCACGGCCTTGGACACGCGGCTCGGGCGGCGGCGGTCATGGAATCCGTCGTCGAGTCGAACGATTCGATACGGTTCGAAATTTTCACGGAGAGTCCTCGTTGGTTTTTCGAACAGTCCGTCCGTGCTCCTTTCGGTTATCACCGTATTTCGACCGATATCGGCTTCGTTCAGACATCGCCTTTCCAGGAGGATCTTGCCAAGACAATCGACAGACTGGCGAGCTTCTTTCCCCCTCCGCCTTCCTTGATCGACGGCCTCGCGGAAAAAATCAAAAGGCTGGAATGCCGATTGATCGTATGCGACATAGCGCCCCTGGGAATCGTCGTTTCCCAAAAGGCGGGAGTCGCATCCGTCCTTGTGGAGAATTTCACGTGGGACTGGATTTACAGAACCTATGCTCGTTTGGATAAACGAATCGGACGTTACGCCGATTATTTGGAAGACCTTTTCTCCTCGGCGGACTGGCATATCCAGACCGAACCGGTATGTCGCCACGACCCCGGAGCGGATCTGACGGCGGGACCGGCGGGCCGAAATCCGAGGACTTCCCCGGATGAAATCCGGAAAAAATTGAAAGTCGGGGACGGGCAAAAATTGGTCGTAATCACCACGGGCGGCGTCGAAACGCAATACGGATTCGTCGATAAGTTGGAACGGGTCCAGGGAGTGTGTTTCTTGATCGCGGGAATACGACCTCTCCGCAAATACGCCGATCACGTCGTGTTTCTGCCTCGAAAGTCGCCCTTTTACCATCCGGACTTGATCAACGCGTCGGACGCGGTGATCGGAAAAGCGGGCTACAGTACGTTGGCGGAAACCTACCTTGGCGGAGTTCCGTTCGCCTATGTTTCGAGAAAAATTTTCCCCGAGGCGGAGGTTCTGGCCCGGTTTGTCGAAAGGGAAATGGACGGATTCGAGATCGAGGAGGAACGGTTTCAGGAAGGTGTCTGGATCGAGCGGCTGCCCGAATTATTGTCGAAAAAAAAGGTGGAGCCCCGCGAAAACGGAGCGGATCTCATTGCGCGGCATATTTGCCGGTGGGCCGGTTTCTAATCCGCTCCGCGCCTTTCAAGGTCCGGCCACCCGCTCGACCTCCTCGATGGTGGTAAGTCCCCGCAATGCCTTCTTGAATCCGTCGTATCTCGCATTTTGGAATCCCCCGGCCTTCGCCGCCTCTTCGAGTCCCGCAATTCCTCCGTCCGGGGAAACGAGTTTCCGAAGTCCATCGTCCAGAACAAGCGTCTCGTGAAGTTGCAGCACGCCCGAAAATCCGGTCCCTCCGCACTTGTCGCATCCCGTCGCCCGATACAGGCGAACCTCGGCGGTTCCGCCGGGCTTGAAATAAGCGGCTGTCTCCTCCGGCGAAGCCTCGTATTGTTTCCGGCAATGCATGCAAAGTTTTCGAGCTGACCGTTGGGAGAATACTCCCAGGACAGCTGGAAGCGTTTCGTGCGGTTTCGCACCCAACTGAAAAAAACGCACCAGAGCCCGGAAAGAATCGTTCGCTCTGATGCCGGCAAGCGCCAAATGGCCGGTCAAAGCGGATTCCAGCATCAGCTTGGCTTCTTTTTCCGTCCTTGTTTCATCCAAGGCCAGGACTTGAACGTCCTGTGAAAGAGACCATTCGATAGCGTCGGCGGCGTCGATTCCTCCAGGTTCGTTGACCCGAATCTGATTGACTCCGTCCAGACGGTGCCTGACAGTTTCTTCGATCGTGACGATATTGATTCGGGAATCGTTGATGTGATCAAGGCAGGAATAAAGCAGGTCCGACTTTCGCGTTCCCCGAGGGCCGGCGAAAAGAATCAGTCCGCACGGATGATTGAGAGCGCTGGTCGCACGGTCGTGATTTTTTTTCGAGAGATAGATTTCCCTTAAGCCCGAAACCTTTTGCAGCCTGGTTTTGGATGCAAGAGCGAGAATCGCCTTTTCTCCGTAGAACATTGGCATGGTGGAAAAGAATAGTTCCACCCGCTGGTCGGGAAGCGGAAAGTCGATCCGACCCTTCAAAGGCTTGCCGCTCTCCTTTGCGTCGAGCTTCGCCATCGTTTTCATTCTCTCCAGCAGCGGGGGGAGCAAGACCCCATCCAGTCGCATCCTTGGCTTCAGAACGCCGTCGAGACGAAATCTCACCGTCGCCGTCTCCGGGCCCGGCTCTATGTGAACGTCGGAGGCGTTCTCCTTGACCGCGAAGAGGACTATGCAGACGGGAAGTTCCATGATCGCCTGATTGCCCGCAGTCTCGCGAAGCTTTTCCGCCGTGAGGACTTCGTCTCCTGCGAACAATTTGCTCGAAGAAATCTTGTCGATGAAATTCTTCAACTCGTATTCCGAATCGTACGCCCTCTGAATGGCTTCGTCGATTTGATCGGGAAGAGAGAAAACAAGGCTCACCGGATTGCCGACAACCTTCTCCAATTCCGCGGCCAGTTTTGCGTTGGCCGGATCGAATGTCGCTATCGTGATAGTGTTTCCGAAAATGTATACAGGCAGAATTTTATACTTCTTCGCGATGTTTTCCGGGACTTTTTTAACGATTTCCGGCTGGAAAAGGGTCTTTTCAAGTTCGAAGTACGCAACGCCCAGGGAGTCGGCCCAGAGCCGGCACAGGGCGGTTTTTTTTGCGGGCGTCTGATTTGCCAGATACAACAGGGCGGACAATGCGCTCGTCTGGAACTTGTTTCGCAAGGTTTGAGCGCTCTTTTCGTTCATAATACCCTTGGCGATCAGATTCGCGAAAAACTTGGGATTGTCCGTCTCGGGCGCGACGTTTTCGCTCATTGCGTTTCCGCCTTTCTCTTTCGAAGTCTTTCAAGCATCATGTTATTGATTTCATCCTGGGAAAGCTCGCTCTTTTGCTGCAAATCCAGTTCTTCGTCCTCGCGTATCTCGGCCAGCATCCTTTCCAAGTCGTATTTTTCCTCCACGGTTAATCTCCTTCTTCGAAAAAAGTCGATAGGAATAAACCCTGTTTCTTTTGAAAGATCTATCTGAACACTTCCCAAGTGTCCCTGATAATTTTCTTCATTTCCCCCAATGGCGTGTCCTTCCTGATAAAATTGGCCGCTCCCAGGTTCATGCATTTTTCGACGGTTTCCGCGTCGGCCAGCGATGTGAGCATGATCACGAAAGCGTCCGGATCTTTTTCCAGGATTTCCTCCAACACCTCTTCGCCGGTTTTGTCCGGCATGTTGATGTCGAGGAGCAGAAGGTCGGGCCTGTACGCGTCGTAAAGAAAGACGGCTTCCGAGCCGTTCACCGCCTCGCCTACCACCTCCGCGTTGATGGTTTTCATCAGGGCCTTCATCATCGCCCTTATATGGGTTTCGTCGTCAGCAAGAAGGACCGTCGGTCTCCTTTTCTCGTTCATGATTGCCTCCAGCGAGCGTTTTTGATTATTTGGCCAATATGGTGTTCCTGTACACGGGGATTTCGAAGCTGAACGTGGACCCATGTCCCACTCTGCTTTCCACCTCCAATGTCCCGCCATGCGCGTCGATTATCTTTTTGACGATCGCAAGGCCAAGGCCGGTGCTCTTTTCCCCGGCCGTCGGTTTCGCGCTCAGTCTTTGAAATTCTCCGAACAGGTGTTCCTTCTCGTCATTGGATATTCCAGGCCCCTTGTCCCGTATGCGCACCCTTGCAGCATTGCCTTCGACTTCCGCGAAAACGCCGATTGTGGAACCGGGCGGGGAATATTTGACCGCGTTGCTGATGAGATTGTCGATGACTTGCGCGATTCGGTGGGAATCGAACTCGATTTCAGGCAATTCTCCGTGTCCGAATTCGATTTGGATCGTCTTCTTGTCCGCCGACAAGCGATTGAGCTTGATTCTGCTTTCTATCAAGTTCGTCAAGGAACCTTTTACGGGTTTTACTTCGAGTTTTCCGCTTTCAATGACGGTAACGTCCAAAAGATCGTTGACCAGATTCAGCATTTCATTGGAAGTATGGTGAACGATATTCAAATAATCCTTTTGTTCGTCGTTCAGCGGACCGAATGTTCCGTTCGCCAAAAGTTCGCTAAGCCCGCGGACCGACGACAACGGACTTCTCAAGTCATGGGCCGCGATCCCTAGGAACTTGTTTTTCAGCTCGTTCAGGCTCCTGAGTTCCCGGTTGGATTTTTCCAGTTCCCGGTTTTTGGTCGCGAGATCCAGCAATAGTTGACAGTTGCGTTTTTTCAGCTGGTGCTTTTCCAGGATTTTGTTGACTGAAATCGGGAGCATCTTGAGTATGTTTTCGTCTTTCAATAGATAATCGCCCGCTCCCAGGTTTATGGCCTCGATCGCGACGGTCACTTGGTCGCTGGCCGTCATGATGATGAGAGGCGTGTCGATACCCGCGCTCCGTATTCTTTTGATCAATTGCGTGCCGTCCATGCCCGGCATCTCCATGTCGGAAATGATCAACTCGATATCCGGATGTTCCACGATCTTGTCCCAAGCAGCAAGCCCGTCCTTGGCGATCTCGAAAACGAATTTTTCCGATGACAGTCTTTTCGGGAGCAGCTGCCTAAAAAAAAGGCTGTCGTCCACTACGAGAACTTTAATCTTTTCTTCAATAGTCACTGCATTTCTCCGATGTTCCAAAGGCGTCAGATCTCAGGCTTAAGGCCTCGGGATTTTGGGGTTCGAGACAAAGATCCGGGTGGCTTAATCGTCGTCGGCTCCTTTCGGCCTCGGCCGGCCGCTCGCGATTTCGATCAAATCTGTTTCGCCGGTCATGAAAATCCTTTCGAAAGTTGTTTTTCGTACCATCATGTTAAATATTATAAGCCTTGAACGGAGTCAAGGACTGCTTGACAAAAGAATTTTCCCAAAAGGACTTCGCCCGAATGAAACACCAGGTTGAAAGCCGAACAAGGATCATTTTGGACAGCATTGCCGACGGCGTTTTTACGGTCGATCTGGACTGGAAAATCACGTCTTTCAACAAGGCCGCGCGCAAAATCACCGGCATTTCGGAGGAAAAGGCCATCGGCCGATATTGCTGGGAGGTCTTCAGCGCGAGCATTTGCGAGCGCTCGTGCGCGCTGCGGAGCACCATGAAGGACGGCAACCCCGTGGTGGACCGCGCCATCTACATCGTAAATTCCAGAGGCGACCGAATTCCGGTCAGCATTTCTACCGCGCTTTTGCGCGACGACAACGGGACCGTCATAGGCGGCGTGGAGACCTTCCGGGATTTAAGAGTCGTGGAAGCCTTGAAAAAAGCGTTGTCCGACCATTGCTCGTTCGGGGACATCGTCAGCAAGAACAAACAAATGACAAAACTGTTCGAAATGATCGAGCTGCTTTCCGACAACGACAGCACCGTGCTCCTACAAGGCGAGAGCGGGACGGGAAAGGAACTTTTCGCCAAGGCTATCCACAATACCGGCAGGCGGGCCGGCGGCCCGATGGTCACCGTCAACTGCGCGGCGATTCCCGATCCGCTCCTGGAATCGGAGCTTTTCGGCTACAAGGCGGGGGCCTTCACCGACGCGAAGAGGGACAAGCCGGGAAGACTGGCCCTGGCGAGCGGCGGCACGCTTTTCCTGGACGAAATCGGCGACCTTTCCCCCGCCATCCAGGTTCGTCTGCTCAGAGTCCTCCAGGACAAGACTTACGAACCTCTCGGAAGCGTTCGTTCCGAAAGGGCCGACGTGAGAATCCTGTGCGCGACGAACAGGAACTTGGAGCGAATGGTGGAGGTCGGCTCCTTTAGGCGCGACCTGTACTACAGAATCAACGTGGTAAAGCTGGAACTTCCACCCTTGCGGGAACGCAAGGAGGACATCCCTCTCCTGGCCGACCGTTTCGTCTCGAAATTCAACCGTCTGAACCAGAAAGAAATCCATGGCCTCTCGCCGGAGGCGCTTGCGGCGCTTATGGAACACGACTACCCCGGAAATGTCCGGGAGCTGGAAAACATCGTCGAATACGCCTCCGTCGTGTGCAGAAACGGACTGATCCGGCTGGAGCATCTTCCGGAATACCTGAGAACCTTTCCGGAACGAGGCGTTCGTCTTGGCCTTGCCGAGAGGGGAGCATCGCCCGAGGACGACGAGAAGGCACGAATCCGCCGGGCGTTGGAAAGATGCGGGTGGCATCGCGGAAAGGCCGCAGATGCGCTTGGAGTGCATCCGGCGACGCTGTGGAGAAGGACCCGGCGGCTGGGAATGGAGCTTCCCAAGGCCGACGGCAGGTCTCGCGCCCGCCGACGGCGATAATTCATTGCATATTTGCGCAATACAATTGCACTATTGCTTGCATGCAATAATGCCGGGGGCTTGCCCAAGCGTTCCCTACCGGATTCCGACCCTCGGCCAGGGCTCTTGTCGGACGAATTTCGAAATATCCCCTCGGGCGGCACGAATCGTGCTCTGCCCAAGGCAGGTTTGCCGGGCTTGATTCGCCATATTGGTTTTATGGAAAGGTCCGGCTTGTACGTCGCGCGCCGCGAAACACGGTTGGGCGCGGACGGGTGATACGACCATCTGGTTGGCAAGGAGCCCTTTTCATGCGCGTCGCGGTTTCCGTCTGGGGAGACAGGGTGTCCCCGGTGTTGGACACGGCTTCGACGATTCGAGTCGCCGAAATCGGCGAGGGGAAGCTGCGGGAAGGATGCATCGACGTCCGTCTGGACGACATGGAATTTTGCAGGAGATGTTCCAGGATTTGCGGCATGGGAATCGACGTGATCATATGCGGCGCGGTTTCCAAGACCATGGCGACCATGCTGGAGGCGGCGGGGGTCAAGGTTGTGTCCGGCATATCGGGAAACTGCGACCGGATCATGGACGCCTATTTGGACGGGACCTTGTTTTCCTCCCGGTTCAGGATGCCGGGCTATGGAGACCGGAAGATTCCGGGGGCGGAAGACGGAAAACCGCAGGGGATAGAATAGAGACAGGCCGGTCTGTCGGCCTTGCATTCGGTAATTTTTTCAAAATGGAAATACGCTTTCGGGCGCGATCGGCGAATCCCAAAAACAACGAAACGACCTCCCGCCTTCGTCATGCCGGTCGCGTCCGATTTTTTCCATATCCGGTTTCCGAGCCGGGAATCCGGAGCTTAACGGTAGGGAAAGGTTGCAAGGAATGATCGTCAGCATTGCCAGCGGAAAAGGCGGAACGGGCAAGACAACTATCGCCGTCAATCTGGCTGCGGCCTTGGACAAGGACGCGATTTTACTAGATTGCGACGTGGAGGAGCCCAACGCGCATTTGTTCATCGAACCCGAGCTGGACTTGTCCATAAAGGTGACGACCCCCGTGCCGGAGGTGGACGAAAGCAAGTGCAGTCTCTGCGGAAAGTGCGGGGAAATCTGCCAGTTCAAGTCCATCGTCGTAGTGGGAAAAACGGTCCTGACGTTTCCGGAGCTTTGCCACAGCTGCGGCGGCTGTTTCGTCGTGTGCCCGGAGGGCGCCGTCATGGAAAGGGAGCGGGAATTGGGCGTCATTCAGAAGGGAAAAAGGAACGGGCTCGAAATGGCGATGGGAAAGCTTCGGATCGCAGAGGCCATGTCTCCGCCGCTGATCAGGAAGGTCCTGGGATACGCCCGTCCGGACAAGACGACCATCGTCGATGCGCCCCCCGGCACTTCCTGTCCCGTTATCGCGGCCATGAAAGGCGCCGACGTCGTGGTGCTGGTGACGGAGCCGACGCCTTTCGGCCTCCACGACCTGAAACTCGCCTACGGGGCGGTCGAAATGCTCGGAATTCCATGCGGCTTGGTGATCAACCGGTCGGATATCGGAGACGACAAGGTCCGGGGGTTCGCGCGGGAGACGGGGATGCCGATATTGATGGAAATCCCTTTCGACAGAAAGATAGCCGAGGTCTATTCCCGGGGGCGGCTTCTCGTTGACGAGATCGACGGCATGAGGGAAAGGTTTCTATCCTTGCGCGAAAAAATCGGCGAACTGGTCGAAAATCATACGGAGTCGGGCGAATGAAAGAGCTGACGATCATAAGCGGCAAGGGAGGCACGGGCAAAACGACCCTGACGGCAGCCTTTGCGACCTTGGCGAAGAAACATATTCTGTGCGACGCCGACGTGGACGCGGCGGACCTTCATCTTATCATGAATCCCGAAATCGTCGAGAAATACGATTTCATCGGAGGAGGGCGGGCCTCCATCGATCTTGAAAAATGCGTCGAGTGCGGCCTGTGCAGGCAGCATTGCCGATTCGACGCCATCGGCGAAAACTATGTCGTGGACGGCGTTCTTTGCGAAGGATGCGGCGTCTGCGCATACGTTTGCCCCGAGAAGGCGGTTGATTTTTCGAACAAGAAATGCGGGGAGTATTTCGTTTCCGACACCCGGTTTTGTCCAATGGTGCATGCCCGCCTCGGTATCGCGGAGGAAAATTCGGGAAAGCTGGTCACGTGCGTGCGCAACAAGGCCAGGGATTTGGCCAAGGATAAGGGCTTGGACTTGATCTTAACCGACGGCCCTCCGGGCGTTGGGTGTCCCGTGATCGCGTCGGTCGGGGGCGCCGACGCTTTGCTTGTCGTCTCCGAGCCGACAGTGTCGGGCCTTCACGACATGGACCGGGTGGTCCAACTGGCGAAACATTTCAATATCCCCGCCGCCCTTTGCGTCAACAAGTTCGACCTGAACGCCGGGATTTCCGAAAAATTGCGGGAATACGCCGAAAAAATCGGCGCCGTTTTCATGGGGGCCATTCCGTTCGATCCGTCGTTCACCCGCGCCATGGTCCGGGCCGAAACGCTCTTCGAGTACGACGACAAATGCCCGGCAGCCGAAAAAGTGGTCGAAGTCTGGGAAAATTTCGCAAGATTCGCCGGATTGTAGCTTCGTTTCGGCGAACGACAATGCCGTATCAAGA
>CAZNTU010000058.1:19843-28928 GCA_964575975.1 uncultured Desulfobacteraceae bacterium | reverse complement strand
CTGTCCATATACGCTCTCCGCCGTTTCGCGCACCTACGCGTCCGAAACCCAAGTCCGACGGCCAACCCCTAAACCAACAAATTCTTTGACGAAAACGCCGATCGGCCCGGTAATTGTTCTGCCTTATACACGAATTCCGGAAACGCGCCCGCTTCAGGAACGTTTTCGGAAACTAAACGGGGAATCAAGGACCGCTTGGCGTTCGATATGCGGGGGACTAAAGATAACACTCTTGAAGAGGCCCGGGGGTGGGGCCGGAAAGGAGTAAGGGACAGGGACAAACGGAGTGTCAATCGGAATATTTCGAGAAGGCCGGGGTTGAAATGGGGCCTGGCGGAAAAGAGTAACGAGCTAATATGGGGGTCATATAGGTTGAGAAAAGAGGAGACTGGAGAAAAAGGCGGAAACGGTTTCGATAAGAGGATGTACTCGATCAAGGAGATGGTGTCCGAAATAGGTGCTACAGAATGGTACTGGCGAAGCCAGATATGGGACGGAAGGCTGCCGTACGTCAAGGTCGGGCGGAAAATGTTTATCGATCGGCAAGACATAGAATCGTTTATTCAGAGAAACAAGTTCAGCAACTAACCCTATGGAGAATTCAAAGGAGCCGAAAATGGAAAAGACAACGCTTCAAACGGATCATCCTCGCTGGGATGAATTCATTGTACAACTCATATTCGTATTATTTTTCGATCTCGAGTTTGACCCGATGAATCCAAGCGACAAAGCTTTCTGGCATATCGAAAGGATTCTCGCGAACATGGACGGAATCGATGCGAAGGAAACCATAAACTACATTAAGGCGAATTTCTGCAATTGCGACGGCTCCCTCAGAAGGATCGCCTAACATTGGAATAAGTTCACGATGGAAATGCCCTTGGTTTCGGCCAAGGGCATTTTTTTTGGATTCGAGGTTGAAACGGGACGGGCACTGGAGTAGGATGGTCGCATCCATCTTGCGCCCGTCAAGGTCGGGATGGAGGTTAAGAATGGGAAGTATTTATAAGCGAGGCGACACCTACTGGATCAAGTATTACAAGAACGGAAAAAGCTACAGGGAGAGTTCGAAAAGCACGAAGAAGATGGTGGCCACAAGATTGCTGGCCAAGCGAGAGGGCGAGATCGCCGAGGGAAAGATTCCGGGCATCCTGTTCGAAAAGGTCACCTTCGACCAACTGTCCCAGGATTTTTTGCGAGACTACAGAATCAACAAGAGAAAGTCTCTCGTCCGGGCGGAAAGGAGCGTAAAGCATCTAAACGAATTCTTCGAGGGGAACAGGGCAGTCGATATCACGACGCCGAGAATAAAAGAATACATCGAAAAGAGGATCGAAGAAGGTGCCGAAAACGCAACGGTAAACCGCGAGCTGGCGGCTCTAAAGCGCATGTTGAACCTGGGGTCGGAGCAGACGCCGCCGCTGGTCGACAGGGTACCGCATATCCCGATGCTGAAGGAAAAAAACGTCAGAAAAGGTTTTTTCGAACACGATCAGTTCCTCGCGTTGAGGGACAATCTGCCCGAATACCTGAAAGGTTTTGTGACCTTCGCCTACAAGACTGGATGGCGTTTTTCCGAAATTTCCGACTTATCTTGGCAACAGGTTGACAGGGAACAAGGAATTGTTCGCATAGATGCCGGGGAAACAAAAAACGATGACGCCAGGACCATTTATTTGGACGAGGAACTGGAGGAAGTGGTGCAACGGCAGTGGGAGATTTATAAGAAGTCCGGCGGCAAGTTGCCATATGTTTTTGCAAATCGTCGCGGTACCGGGAAGATCAAAGACATTAGGTTCGTCTGGAAGAAGGCATGCGAAAATATCGGAATAGGCGAGAGGCTTTTCCACGACATGCGTCGGACCGCAGTCCGTAACATGGTCAGGGCGGGCATCCCCGAACTGGTCGCAATGATGATTTCAGGCCACAAAACAAGATCTGTTTTTGATCGCTACAACATCGTGAACGACGCCGACCTGAAGCTCGCGTCCGAGAAGCACCAGCTTTACCTGGAATGCCGGGCGGGCACAGTTTCGGGCACAATCGGCAAATCAAAAGAAAAAAGGGCCACGGCCGAAAACGCCGAAACCCTTTATTCATCGAGTGCCCGGGACGAGACTTGAACTCGTACAGCGCTTAGCGCCGAGGGATTTTAAGTCCCTTGCGTCTACCTGTTCCGCCACCCGGGCTTTTCGACTTGCAATGGCCGCACAGATTGCACCCGCGTTGAGTTTTAAGGATTTTTTTTCAACGCAATGCTTTATCTCGCAAGTTCCCGTGCGAGCATATTCATATCGAGGGTGGTTCTAACATGCGTTCGAATGATGGTCAAGGATTATCTGAAAAATGCGCAATGATCGGGATTGCTTTATTCCCGCAAATCCCGGCGGGAATGGACATGAGGCACCTCGGCCTTCCCTAGTACTGGCGGGAAGGAGTTGCCGAACCAGTTGGGATACGCAATCGGACAGGCAGGTCCGCGAAGCTTTTTGGCCGCAAAACGGTACGCGGCCAAAGATACGCCGCGTCCGTAATATCCATACCCCCTTTACAACCGTTACATCGAAGCTCTGTCCGTCCTTATATTGATTATCGATCGTCAGCCCTTCGGCGCGGGGCATCTTCATTGACGTCGGATTTGCGACACGGCACAGGGGGTTGCGCCTACCGAACGGGAAAGCCGAAAAAGGGCCTTGTTAAACGCCGGACTTGCGCTTTTCCTTGTAGGTTCGAATTCCCGCTTCTATGGCTGCGGCGACCATTTCCTTTTCCTTCTCGACAATGTCCTTGCCTTTTTCGGCGAAGCTCTTGCCCTCCCCGGCGGCCTTTTCCCTGTACCGGTAGACCTGATTCCGCACGCTTTCCATGCCTCGTTCGACCGCCTCTTTGCCTTCGCTCGCCTTTTCTCCTATGTACTTCCGCGTCTTTTCCCCGGACTTGGGGGCGAAAAGCATCGCCACGGCAGTTCCCAGAACGCCTCCCAGAAAAAAATACCACACGGGCGATTCCGATCCGTTATGTCTTCCCATAATTACCTCCCTTGTTGATAGTTGATTTGCGAAATAACTCATGGAATTTTAGAATTATGGGCGACTCTCCTCAATGGGGTGACAATCGTATTTTCCCGTCGTTCGGAGCGAATCATTCGAAAAAGCGGGCCCGACTTGAATCCTCTTCGGCGGAGGAATGCAATTGTTTCGGGGACAATGTCGAATGAAAAGGAGTTTTTTCAGGGAGCGTTTTCCGAGGCGGCGACCCTCCAAACGATGTTGCCCACGTCGTCGGCCACGAGCAAGGCGCCTTGCCCGTCTATCGCCACCCCGACCGGACGGCCCAGCGCGTCGCCGTCTTCGCTGAGAAAGCCGGTCAGCACGTCGATAGGATCTCCGATAGGCCGGCCATTTTCAAACGGAACGAAAATCACCTTGTATCCGCTGGGAGGCTTCCTGTTCCACGAGCCGTGCTGGCCGACAAACATTCCGTTTTCGAAACGTCCGGTCAACGCCGCGCCTTTCGAGGAGGCCAGACCGAGAGACGAGGTGTGATTTCCCAATGCGTAATCCGGGACGATGGCCGTTTCGACCAGATCCGGGCGCGGCGGATTCACCCTCGAATCCACGTGTTGCCCGAAATAGCTGTACGGCCATCCGTAAAACCCGTTCTCCTTCACCGTGGTCAAAAAGTCGGGGACAAGGTCGCTTCCGAGTTCGTCGCGCTCGTTGACGGTCGTCCACAATACTCCGGTCTCTGGTTCCCAGGCCAGGCCGTTGGGATTGCGCAAGCCGAAGGCGAATATTCGGCCGCGTCCCGTGTCGAGGTCCAACTGCCAGACGGCCGCGCGCCCCTGCTCTTTGTCCAAGCCTTTCTCGCCCACGTTGCTGTTGGAACCGACCGTGGCGTAAAGTTTCTTCCCGTCCGGGGCGGCGAGGATGTTGCGTGTCCAATGGCGGTTGATCGGACCTGCGGGCAATTTCATTATTTCAACTCCCGGAGCCGCGATTCGCGTTTGTCCCTCGGTATATGGAAAACGCACGATGGAGCCCGTATTGGCGACGTAAAAATCGTTTCCTACCAGTTCCATTCCGAACGGAGAGTTTAGCCCGTCCAGAAAAACGGAACGAAAATCTGCCTCCCCGTCGCCGTCCGTGTCCCGCAGCAATGAAATGCGATTGGCGCTTGGCCCCCCCGCGCCCGCGATTTTCATCGCCCTTTTCATTATCCATCCTTTAAGGCCCTTGTAGTCTTCGGGCTTGGGCGGCGCGTTGGTTTCGGCCACGAGCACGTCGCCGTTGGGAAGCACGTAGAGCCAGCGAGGGTGGTCCAGTCCGTCGGCGAAGGCGGTGACGGTCAATCCCTGAGCGGCCAAGGGTTTTTCGCCGCCGGGCCATCCTTTCGCGGGCGCGATTTTCACGGTGGGAATCAGAACCTTCGGCGGAGGCGGAAGGACCGGGTCGGGACCGATGCCGGCCGATACGGGAAACTCCGCATCGTGGGAACATCCCGATAAAAAGGATAAAAAAATTAAAGCGACCCCGACAATCTTCGGCTGCATAAAGGCTCCTTTCATTCCGCTCATTGTCTTTTTCACGGAAGGCGGTTTTTATTCGTTTTGGAGAAGCGCCAGTGCATTTTCCGATTGCGTGCGAGGTCGCGCGGGGAAGAACTGGGGACTCTCGTCCGACGAGCGTAACTGGCTTTTCCTCGCTTGGAAAATCGCAAACATATAAAATCCATTCTATGTGTCCTTCGAACGCTCGCAATACCTGGAAGCGATTATTTTTACGGCAAAAGGACACGAATCAGGAGATCGAGGGGCTTCTTCCGTCCATTGTCGTTCTTTCGCGAGATTGGCGTGTTGTTTTTGCGCCTTACCGCAGTTTTCGAATGCATTTACCGCATTGGCTCCATGTCTATTCCATTTTCTTTTTCCTATAATAGAAAAAAGGAGGTCCAAATGTTCTTTGCCGGTTGGGAAAATCTTTTACGGGTACTGACGGTCGGCGTTTTGACGTATGTCGGACTGGTGGTGTTCTTGCGGATTTCGGGCAAGCGCACCCTCTCCAGCATGAACGCTTTCGATTTTATCGTCACGGTGGCTTTCGGATCGACGCTGGCCACTACGATTCTTCCATCCAAACCGACCCTCGTGGACGGACTTGCGGCTTTGGCCTTGCTGATCGTTCTTCAGTTCGCCGTAGCCTGGCTCGAGATTCGCTCCTCTTGGTTTCACGGATTGGTGACCAGTCATCCCACCATCGTCTTCTATCGCGGATCCTTCGTCGAAAAAAACATGAGGAAAGAGCGCGTGGAGCACGGGGAGATCATGGCCGTGATCCGCCGCGACGGAATAATCGATCTCGAGAAGGTGGAGGCGGTTGTATTGGAAACAGACGGATCCTTCAGCGTTCTGCCCCGCCCGGACAAAGCGGTCATAAGCTCCAGTATCGGCGATATCGAGACTCCCGAAACCTGAATATCCGTCCTGCGCGGCTTTGCCGCCGGGCTTTTCTTCGGGCTCGTCCGAAGCGGCGGCCTTAGGGCGAGCATTCTATCGTTTCGATTTCCAGAATGCGGCACTGAATCGCGAGGCGGTTGGTTTCGTCGAAATATATAAAGGTCGGACCGTCGCCGTACCGAAACGGAACCAGTTCGATCACGCCATGGAAAACCGCGTCTCGGGGGGCCGAAAAGATGAAGTCGGCGATCGTATCGTTCGTGAAATCTTCGGGGGAAATTCCGATCATGTGCCGGTCTCTCGTGTGAAATCGGAAAATCAGAACGGGAAGATCGGAAGCGCGGTCGGAAGGGTCCGAGATTTCGGCGTAACAGACGGGTTGGAATTCCGGTTCGCCGTCATCCTTGGAGAAGACGAGCGGGCAGTTTTTTCCCGCGGACAATCTCGTGTACGGTCTCATGGATTCGGTAAGGATGCCGAACGCTTCCTCCCGCAAATTATCGATGCAAACGGAACAGGTCTCTTTCCGGCTTTTCTCCAAAAGCCGAATCGCCTCGGAGGAAATCGACAATTCGACGGTTGCCGGCGGACTTTGGCAAAGAGCAATGTTTGGCCGAGTCATTGGACCCGAAACGAGATATGGCATGGTCGCCAATATGAAAAGTATCCGTATCATGTCTCCCAGCTTTCGTTGCAAGCGATGCCCTTCGAAGGTAACCAGACCATCCTGGTCTGGAGTGGAAATTTCCAACAATGTTCAACCTGTAAAGCGTCGGACAAGAGCTGGAAGCTCTGGCTGCCTTCGAGTGATTTTCTGTCTAAAAATACCAATTCCAGCTCACCTTCCCCTCGGCGACGTCGATGTGGCGAGTGCTCCGGCTTTCGATTTCGAACCTGACTCCAAAGTTCTTTCCGACCGTGAAATCCTGGGCGAATCCGACCTCGAAAAGATTTCGGCGGTCCCCGAGAGGATAGTAGATGTCGCGGGCGAACAAGTGCAGGCGCCAAACGCTTCGGAATTCCCTCAGCCACCCGACCGAGACTCCGAACCCGACCGCGTGGTTGTCCTCCAGAATTCCACCAAGGTTCGAATCCGATTCCAGAAAAAAGTACCAGGTTCCCGGAAACGGTTTTTCAATGGCGTAGCCGCCGCCGAAGTTCAATTCGAAGATCAGATGCTCGTCGTCATCGTCCTCGAAGGGCTCCCTTCTCAATCCCGTGCGCACTTTCCAGGACTTGGGCGTGAAGAGCGAATCCACCGGAGACAGGGACAGAATGTCGATGGCGTCGAAACTTTGCAACTGGAGCCTCTCTTTGGCGGGGTAGTACCTGAAGACGGTGTCGGCGAAGACGATCTGCCCTCCCTGGATATACCCGTCGCTGTCGTCTAAAATGTCGTGGTTCGCAGGGCGGTAGGATATTTCCTGGAACAAGTCCCCTTCCCTCGCCCCTGCGCCAATTCTCAACCTGCTGGAATCGTGGCCTTCGTCGGGCCTTGGCGGGACCGGAATCCCGGATGCGATGTCGTCGGACTCGCCGGATCTTCCGAACGTGCTTCTGATCTCGAGAAGGTTCAAATACAAGCCCAAATAATCCTGCTTTTCCATTTTCTTTTTGGAATAGAGATACTGAAGATACTCGACGGCCAGCTCGCAGACGCCGATTTTCTCATCGACGGTTTGATTCGACGATACGATCGCCTCGGGCGCGACTTTTTTCTCTATGATCGATTTCGCCAGACTCGCGTTCTCGGTGGAATTCGCATGCATAAGCCGGCGAATCCTCGTGGTTTTGGACGGACGATAGACAACGCCTGAAACCAATCCGGCTTCTTTCACCGCTTTGACGGTGTCCAAAGGTATCGCCCACTTAGGCATCCTGTGCGTGAGATCGAGCGAAGGTCTTCCGGCTTCCAGGATGAACAGCAGAACATAGGAGCAGTTTTCATCGAAAAAGAAATAGTCCGAGTGGATATGGTCCATTTCGTACGCATGCATCAGCATCCTTCGAATTTCCCTCTTGTCGAAATTCAAGGCGTATTCCCACATATCCCGATGGTCCGATTCGCTGTACTCCTGGATTTTCGCGTAGTACGGCAAGATGGAAAAGTAGCCCTCGTAGAGGCCGAAGATGCCCTTTACAGCGAACAGAGGCCCGAATGTTTCGTCGGTCACGGCCGAATAGTTCAGGGCATGGGAAAGCAGCTTGCTTTCCGGGGTCGAATCGAATGTCAGAAGGGTGTGGCCGAACATGGATGCGGGGCTGTTCATGAAGGAGGTTGGAAATACGAGGGAGACGGATTCGGGATGCATTTGCTTCAACAGGTTCTCGAAAGCGACGCATTCGGAAACCGGCAGCTTTAGGATATCGATGGAGAGTTTTTCGACAAGCCACGAAAATCGGGCTACAAAACGGCAGACGGGATGTTTGCGTCGATCGTCCGCAGGCTCGAAAAAGGCTTCTATTGTAGCGTTCAACTCCGACTCCGGGTTGTGTTTGCCGTCGGGGGCCAGAAAAAAATCGGGGTCGTCCACAAGGCTTTCGACGCCCCTGAGCAACCGAGGTTTATAATGCAGCAGTATATGCCAATACGGGTCCGCGTGCAGCTTCTTTCGGGCGGCCTCCCCCTGAAGTTCCTCCATATAGGCCTCAGTCGCAAGCGCGGAAGCGCAGGTCAGGGTCGATAAAAGCAGCAGCAAAAATCCGAAGGGAAATACGAGCCTCGCCGGCAAGCCGTATTTCCCTTCGGCGGCTGCGGAAATTGGCGCCAAGTCGGAAAACAAGCGATTACATGACCGCCTGGATATTGTTCAGCACATCCACGTGGGTAACGTTGTCTCCAGTGTAGATCAGGGAGAAGTTGGTTTGCAGCTTGGAACCGAAAGCGGCGCGATTCCGGGGAGGGATTTCCATCAGCACTGCCAAGGTGTCGAGATATTCGCCGTGCCCTCGGGCGATATCCCTGGCAAGAGGATCCATGTTCTCGGCCACGAACTCGTCGAGTTTCCTGTTGGATGCAAAATTCTCGGGCTGATCGCAATTCAAAGTACCCGAACTGATTCCGAAGGTCTGGTTTCCGAAGCTTCCGTTCGTCGTGACGGCGAGGACCTGCTGGACAAGGCCGGTCTCTCCTTCGAAAACCATTGTGCCCAAACCGCAGCCGGTATTCTGCTGTTGCGCCGAAACTCCTCCCGCGAACGCGAGAATGGAAAACAGTGCCATCGTAAAAAATGCCGCTTTTTTCATCTTTCGCTCCTTTCTGTTTTTGTTGCTTTTACGAACAGATTAAAAAGGTCCGGCGCTCTTCGCGACAGTCGGTTGGAAGCCGGACCGCTAGTCCTGGCAGATCGAAGATTATCCACCTGCACGGATGGGGCTTTGCGGTTGATCGTGGGTTAGACCGGCGGTTCCGGCGTCGCACGAGTTCCCCAAGGACGACGATCACCTGGAAAACCCCACGATGCTTCCGGCGCTCTCCCGCAGATCTAACCCACCATCCATCCGCACATGTCGGAAAATATAGGGCGAAGTTGCGGTCGAATGTTTCGTTTCGGCGCAATTGTCGGGAGAGGCATATTTGAAGTTCGGGGTTGGTTGCCGTTAAATTTTAAGCTGTTGTATTTGGCGAAC
>CAZNTU010000058.1:15602-19743 GCA_964575975.1 uncultured Desulfobacteraceae bacterium | reverse complement strand
ATTTGAAGTTCGGGGTTGGTTGCCGTTAAATTTTAAGCTGTTGTATTTGGCGAACGCGAGCCAATTCGATTCTGGAAGTTTCGGGCTCAGAGTCGGGCGTCGGACGGAAAAAATTTCTGTTTTTTTCTTATATCGCGTGTTTGGTATAGAGTCCTATTTTTCAACAATATTAAACATTGGAATTCGCGATGGCAAGACAGTCAAATCTTCCGATTTTCGGACCGGTCCAAATGCTTCTTTAAGAGCCACGAGTAAATCCGATCGTCATTGTACGCGCGAGTCGCCGAATTTACGTGGTCTTCCCCTTCGTCCAGATAAACCCGATCGTTTTCCGGATCGTCTGGATCGTCTCCTTTCGACTTCAGATTCAGCGCGCGAATGAAGACTTCCTTTGCGCCGCGAGCGACTGCGCCGAAGGAAAGCCATACGGGGACTTGCTGGCCTGGTTCCGAAACCCGTGTCGGATCCACAGACCAGAGCGCCGCCCAAAAATCAGGTTGTCTGAGCGCAAGGTCGAACACCCCGGCCCCCCCGAAGCTGAAACCGGTCAAATACGTACGATCAGGATCTCCGTTATGTTTTTTCCGCACCTTTCGCACGATTTCCGCGACAGTGTCTGCGTAGCGGTTCCAAATGTCGCCTTTTAAAGGCAATTGCGGGGCGACCACGACGAAGCAGCCGACGATAGGCGGATTTCCGGGTCGCAACGGGCCGTGGCGGGTCAAGGCGTCTTCTATCTTCATAGGAGCGCCCTCGTCGTAGCCGTGCAGAAAACAAAGCATGGGAAAAGGTCCGGTTTCGCCTTCGGATATGTCCGGCAGAGACAGGAGATAGCGAATAGACGCGGTTTCTTCGGTTCGGAATTTTTGTGTATTCATTGTTCTTTTTTCCGTTTTCTCAAAAACTTTTTGTAATACCGATCTTTCACAATGTTCACAGAGATCGACCATGTCAAACTGCTCGCGCTTGCCTCTGCGCCCGCGAACGTGCCCCTTCGCGGGTCTCCAAAATATCGTTGACATGCCAAACGATTTTCGCCATATTCTTTCATTTTTGGAAAAGGAACCTGCAACATATGATTTCAAGTCCATGTGCCGGACATTGTCCCAGGGTCGTCGTCGCGGGTGTGAACGGCGGGTCCGGGAAAACCATCGTCAGTCTCGGCCTCGTTAGAGCCTGGGTCCGGGCGGGTAGAAGCGTCAAGCCCTTCAAGAAAGGCCCCGACTACATCGACGCGAAATGGCTCAGCTTGGCGGCGGGCGTCCCGGCCACCAATCTGGACCCCTATTTCCTGAGCAAGCCGATGTTGCGGTCGCTTTTCCTGACCGGCGCAGCCTCGTGCGAATGCTCCGTGATCGAGGGAAATCGCGGCATTTTCGACGGAAAGGACGCGGCGGGTTCCTATTCCACCGCGACCCTCGCACGAATCCTCGACGCCCCGATTCTTCTCGTGATGGACTGCACCAAAATGACGCGCACGGCCGCGGCCCTGGTGCGCGGAATCATGAATTTCGAGCCGGACGTGCGAATCGCCGGGGTGATTCTAAATCGCACAGCCAACGCCCGGCACCGCAGCATTTTAAAGGAAGTCATCGAGCAATACGCCGGCGTTCCCGTGTTGGGAGCCCTTCCCAAGCTCAAGGAAAACCCGCTTCCGGAAAGGCACATGGGCCTGATTTCCGACCAGGAGTACGCCACGAGCGAAAGGGCTCTCGAAACGGCGGCCGACATCGTTGAGGACCATGTCGATATTGCCAGGGTGTGGGAAATCGCCCAAAGCGCCGAACCTCTCGTAGAGAAACCATTTCCCGAGGATTGTGTCGAGACGAAAGGCGGCGACCGGGAAAACCGGGATAAAGCCGCGCCTTTTCCGGACGTGTGGGCCTCTTCCTCGAGCGCCCTGTCGCAAGACTCCCCGCCGGTGCGCATCGGATATGTACTCGACGCCGCCCTGTGGTTTTACTACGAGGAAAACCTCGAGGCCCTTCGCCGCGCCGGGGCGGAACTTGTAAGGCTTTCGCTGTTGAAGGAGGAAGCGTGGCCGTCCATTGACGGGCTTTACCTGGGCGGAGGGTTCCCCGAAACCCTGGCGGAACGGCTTGCCGGCAACGAACTTGTCCGAAAGCGCGTCAAAGCCGAAGCGCAAAGGGGCATGCCGATCTACGCCGAATGCGGGGGCTTGATGTATCTGGGACGAGGACTCGTCTACAAGGACAACCTGTATCCCATGGCCGACGTCCTGCCCGTGACCACCTGCCTTTGCGCCCGCCCCCAGGGTTTGGGGTACGTCGAGGCCACCGTGACGGCCGAAAATCCGTACCATCCCCTCGGCTCGGTCATTCGCGGGCACGAGTTCCACTATTCCAAATGCGTCGTCCACGACGACGCCCCTCATGTCTACTGCCTTGAAATCCGCAAGGAATACGGCGGGATGGTTTCGGAACGGGACGGGTTTCTCGCGGGGAACGTGTTCGCCGCATATCTTCACCTTTTCGCCTTGGGAGAACCCCATTGGGCTATACGCTTCGTGCAAGCCGCCGATCGGTTTCGGCGCTTAAAACGGCAAGACAATCTTTAACGCTTCCAAACTCGGGGATGACGCGGAACGTCTGGAAGCCGTTCCGAAGCATAGCACGATAACGAAAGGCGCCGAAATTATCGGATGTCGCGGTGGCGCCGCCTTCCACGGCGGCGCGGTTTATTTGGAACCGCCGGAGTTGTTCGCTTCGAAGGCGACAAAATTCAGACAATTATACATTGCAAGGCAAACTCGAATTGAAACCATTCAAAGAAACCGTAAGACACGATTGGATAAATGCGGGTATCATCACCGCCATCCGATCAGAGAAAAGGAATGGGTTTTCCGGTTCTGTAAGCCAAAGCCTGGCAGGAGGCGATCAGCGCGCCCGAGTCGGCGTCGGTGACTTTGATTTCGTAGGAGGCGGTTCTCCGGGTGAGGCTCAATTCTTTCGCTTCGGCGCGCAGAAGGGTTCCGGGTTCGGGGCTGGCTACGTAGGTGACGTTCACGTTCAAGGCCACCGCGATCGTCCCGTGCGCCTGGCCCGCAGTTTCGAAAGCTTCGTCGATCAGGGCGAACAATGCTCCCCCGTGGGCGCGGCCGTAAATGTTGTTCATCTTTTCCGGGTCGTAGAGCATCTCCACGCACGAAAAATCCTCCTCGAGAGCTACAAGTCTCATGCCGAGCGCTTGCGCGAACGGCTCCGATTCCACCGCGCGGCTTATTGCCTCCTTGATTTCCCTGTTCATTCTCCGACTCCTCGAGAGACTATTTCATTCGTTGATTCAAAGCGAAAATTCACATAATCTGTTGGTTCGCCAGCTTTCCGGAAGCTCCAGTGAAATTCGAACGGACATAACGTTCTCCTCTTTTTACCGTACTTCATATATTAATGCGATTTTTTCGTCAACATAGAGGTTCATCGAGGGGCGGGGTTGCATAAGCCGGAAAATGGCTCCGATGGATTTCTCGAATTCGTGCTTGACGTATACGTAATAAAAAAATATTTTATGTACGTATAAACGAGGAGGCGTCAATGGATACGAAACTAACTTTGAAATTGGACAGGGAAGTGATCGAGCAAGCCAAACTTTATGCTCGTCGAACGGAACAGAGTGTTTCGAAAATAGTGGAAAACTACTTTCGGTTCATTGTGGTCGAAGATCGGGAAAAAGAAGAGTTCGACATTTCTCCGACAGTCCGGCAAATCTCTGGAATTCTTCCGCCATTGGACAATCAATGTTTGCGAAATGAATATACCGCCTACCTTGAAAAAAAATACCGCTCATGAAATCGGTTTTTCTCGACGCCAATATTCTTCTCGATGTTTTTTCGATGCGGATGCCATTCTACCCCCATTCCGCCGGGATATTGACCATAATCGAACGCGGGCGGATTAAAGGCTATACGTCATCGCTGAATTTTTCAAACATTTTCTATATTATTCGAAAACAAATATCGCGCGAAGCCGCCGTTACGCACTTGCGGCAACTCGCCACATTCATAGGCATTTTATCGATCGATGAAGAAATCGTCTCCAGCGCCCTTTACGGATCTTTTGCGGACTTCGAGGACTAATGCATTATACAGGCATGATCCGGTTGTTTCGCCAAAAGCAGGGAT
>CAZNTU010000058.1:0-15502 GCA_964575975.1 uncultured Desulfobacteraceae bacterium | reverse complement strand
CGAGGACTAATGCATTATACAGGCATGATCCGGTTGTTTCGCCAAAAGCAGGGATGCTTTGCAAAAGACAATCCGATTTGTTAAAAAGAGCGAACTTGAATTTTACGCCGAAGGAGACGCCATGGTGGTTCCGTGTTCGAAATGCAGAGCGCCGCTCGAGGAGGAATCTTTCGCGGGAGGGCAGTCCGTCCTTTGCCCGGGGTGCGGGTCGATTTTGCGCATCGACGCCTTCCCGGCATTGAAATATTTGTCCCCCGACTTCTCCGAGTCGCCGTCCGAAAAAAACGGGGGCGAAGCCAACTGCTTTTTCCACGGATCGAAACGGGCGGAGGTCTCCTGCTCATCCTGCGGACGGTTTTTATGCGCGCTCTGCGACATGGAGATCGAGGGACGCCATATCTGTCCGTTATGCCTGGAGACTGGCAAAAGAAAGAGGAAACTCGTCAATCTGGAAAACGAGCGGACCCTTTACGACCGAATCGCCCTTTCCACGGCGGTGCTTCCCGCGATTCTGATATGGCCCACGATCCTGACGGCTCCCGTTGCGGTTTATATCGCGATCAAGTTTTGGAACGCGCCCGGAAGCCTGTTGGGAAAAAAACGCTGGAAATTCGTCGCGGCGATCGGAATCGCGTCGCTTCAGATTTGCGGATGGCTTTTCGTGCTGTCTTTGATTGTCACGGAATTTTAAACCGCCATGGCCTCAGGGAAAAAATACCGCCGACTGCCGGGCAAACACAGGAGAACGTTCAGCCAGGACACCTTGTGGACGGGTCCGGACCATCTTCTTTGGGTAAGCACGGGGTTTTACCAAGAGGAATACAGGCGTTTCTATTACAAGGACATCCAGTGCATCGTATCGCGAAAGACGGATCGGGGAAAACTGATCAATCTTGTTTTCGGATTGCTGTCCGCAGCCCCGGTTCCGGCGATCGTCTATTTCTCCCTGGAATTTCCGCCCTTGGCCTTCGTCCTGGGTTCCGTCGCCGCGATTTTTATCGTCCTGCTCCTTGGGAACCTGATCCTCGGACCGACTTGCGAAACCCATTTGCGCACGGAGGTCCAGACTCAGCGGCTCTATTCCCTGAAAAGAACGAGAAGCGCCCGAAAAGCCATGGAAACGATCGCTTCCTTGATCGAAAAGGCGCAGGCGGGTCTGGAATCGAGCGGGAAAGTTCGGACGGCGTCCGCGCTGGAGCCGACTCCCGATTCCGCATCCAACAACTACGGTCCGGACAAGATGGGCAAACGCCACGAAACAGGCGCGTGGCATTTCGCGCTTTACTTGTCGTTGGCGCTTTCCGGACTTCTGACGGCGGTTGATTTTTTCTATCCGCGAGAAATCGTCCTGTTTGGCATTCTATCGGGATTCGCCATATCGGGGATCCTGTGCGTCGTCGCGCTGGTCAAACAGACCAGAAGCGATTTGCCCGCCGCGCTTTCGAAACTGACTTGGTTCGCGTTGGCGTTTCTGTGCCTCTGCTTGGCAGCCGTCGAAATCGGGCGATTCTCCCTGTCGCTCATATCCTTTCCGTACGATGCGAACAACTTTTGGACTTTCCTGGAAAAAGCCTCCGATATATCGCCCTCCGACGCTCCGGTCGCGGCCGCCGTTCTTTTCTATTTCATCTCCGGCGGCTTGGTGCTGGGCATAATCGGTCTTTTCATCCTCGCTACAAGAAGCTCGGCGGAAAAAAAGGAAGCGGGGGACGCCCGCGCATTATGAACGAGCTGATATATAAAAGATGCGCGAATCACGCGGGAAGGGAAGCGGTGGCCAAATGCCCGGAGTGCGGGCTGTTCTTTTGCGGCGAGTGCGTCACCGAACACGAGGAGCGCGTGCTTTGCGCCAATTGCCTGGCAAGCAAGTCAATGCCCCGTCCGCGCCGAAAATCCTTTATCGACAAGGTGGCGCAAGCGGTCAGTTTGTTCGCGGGGTTTTATTTCGCATGGCTTCTCTTCTATTACCTCGGAAAACTGCTCCTTTTGATTCCGTCGGCTTTTCACGAAGGTTCCGTCTGGAAAACGCTGGTGATGAAATGACCGCGACAAGACAAATGGCGAGGCGCTGATGGCCGGCGTTCGTTGGACACGCAAAAAATATCTGGGACCGGGACCGTTGGAGCTTGCGGACCGCTCGATTCATATCCTGAGATCCGCGCCGGCGTCGCTCCTTTCGACCTACTACTTGGGAAGTCTTCCGTTCGTCCTGGGATTCTTGTATTTCACGGCGGACATGAGTCGTTCCGGCATGGCTGCGGAACGTTGCTCGGCGTCGGCGGCCGGGCTTGCCGTTTTGTTCCTGTGGATGAAATTCTTTCAGGCCCTTTTCGCCCGAAAGATCGAAGCTCTCGTGGCGCCGGGCGACAAGATCGTATTGAGCTTCGACCGCGTTTGGTTCGTCGTATCGTCCCAGGCAATAATACAAGCCTCCGGCCTTGCGGTCGTTCCGCTGGCCCTGTCCGTGTTCTTTCCGTTCGCCTGGGTGTACGCGTTCTATCAAAACGCGACGGCCCTGGCCTTTTCCGATGCCCTCTTTTCGTCGGGCAAGCCCCGGCTGAAGCGTCTTGTTCGGGACTGCATGAAAGAGGCCGCGCGAACGCCCGGCGACAACCACGTCTTGCTAGCCGTTCTCTCGTTCCTTTATTTCGTCGTTTTCGTCAATATAGCGGTCTTCATCCTTTTGTTTCCCTATCTGCTGAAAAGTTTCCTGGGAATCGAAACCCGATTTACATTGAGCGGCCTGTCGGTCCTGAACACGACTTTTCTGACCGCCGTCTGCGGACTGACCTATCTGTGCGCGGACCCGGTCGTGAAAGCCGCCTACGCGCTCCGGTGCTTTTACGGACAGGGCATGGAGAACGGGAAGGACCTGATAGCCGAACTGCGACGCCTTCAACGTCAAAGGCGGACAGGCTATAAAAACATGGTCGCGACTGCTACGGAGAAACGAAAAGGGATGAAAAAAGGCGGCGTTTGGATTCTTGTTTTCTTTCTTTTCCTTTCGGCAATGGCCTGTTTTCCGGGGTTTTCGCCCGTCGCGACAGCCGAAAACGCCCCGGCCGGCTCGGACGGTAAAGACGACTTAAAATCCCCTGCGATAGTCTCCGAACAACTGGACCAAGCTATACGAGAAACGCTCGAGGAGCGGGAATTCGCATGGCGACTTCCCCGAAGCATGCGAAACGACGAAGAAAACGAGGAGCACGGCGCGATCTATTCCCTTTTCAAGTGGATACGGGATACGCTTACGCCTCCGGTCAAGGCCGTTTTGCAATGGATCGAAAAAGCGGTCGATTGGATACTGGATCGCCTGCCCGAACCGTCGTATTCCCCTAAAACGCCCGAAAGCCGCTGGCGGGATTGGGTTCGCGGAGGACTGGTCGGCTTGATCGCGCTGTTGTCCGCAGTCCTGGCCTTTCTGACGATCAGATACCGGAATTCGAAAAAGGCGGTATTGGAAGCAGTCGGCGCAGTTTCCGCGATTCCGGATATCGAAGACGAAAACGTCGTCGCCGGCGATTATCCGCAAGACGAATGGACACGCCTGGGAGAGGAATTCCTGAAACGCGGGGAGTTGGAAAAAAGTCTGCGGGCTTTTTTTCTTGCCACCTTGTCGGCGCTTTCGGAAGCGGGCTTGATCGTGTCCGCGAAATACAAATCCAACATGGAATATCTGTCGGAGCTTGACCGCCGCGCAAGCGACAAAAAGGACCTCGTCGAGCTGGTCTCGTCGCGGGCGCATTTCTTCGAGCGCGTTCGTTACGGCGGCCGGCGTTTGACCGTCGAGGAGGCCGTGCGATACGCGGCGGAGCAGGATAGGGTAACCGCGTTATGCTAAAAGGCAAGAACGTTTCCTTCCTTTTTCTGATATTCGTTCTTGCGGCGTTCGCTCTGGGCGTCTATCGGCTGTTCGAACTTCGGTTCGAGACCGGAGACGTCTATCCTCCTTATTCCAGCCTCAGAAAGGATCCCCTCGGTACCGGCGCTTTCTTTCGAGGTCTCCAAAAGCTGGACGACATTTCGGTGGAAAGAAATCGCGAGTCCTGGTCCCGTTTTCGATCGGAAGGCAACGCGGTGTTTTTCGCGCTCGGCGTTTCGAAATATTGGTTGAACAACGGTATTCCAGATCGACTGAAGACGTTTGTCGCCACAGGGGGACGATTGGTCGCGACTTTCTATCCGGAAAAGGCGGAAGACGAGAAAGCATGTTCATCGACCCCGGAAAAAAGGGGCGACGAAAAGTCCGGCAAATCCGACGACGAATGCCGCTCTCGGGAGAAATCGACGGAGGACGAAGAGAACGAAGTCGGGGAGAATCGGGAAGCCGATTCGGACGGAGGTTTTTTTCGGGGCATCGGGATCGGCCGATTCGCTCCGGGAAAAGAAAAGCCCGAGGCTTTCCTGGTCCGGCCGGAAATCCCAGGTCTTCCGAAATCGCTGGCTTGGCCGTCCGATCTTCATTTCGCTCTTTCCGAAAACCAGTGGCGCGTCGTTTATCGAAAGGGCGAAAGCCCGGTCATGGTCGAGAGAAAGTACGGCGCGGGGACGATCATCCTGGCCTCGGATTCGTTCTTCCTGTCCAACGAGGCGTTGCGCGCGGATACGAACGCCGGTCTTCTGGCCTGGCTTGTCGGCGAGCATCGAAACGCGATTTTCGACGAATACTTGCACGGCGTCCGCAAAGATTACGGAATCGCCGATCTCGCCCTCAAGTATCGGCTTCACGGCCTGGGAGCGGGATTGCTGCTGTTCGCCTTGCTGCTGGTTTGGAAACTGGGCGCAAGGCTGGTTCCCTCGTCGGCCTGCGACGAAGTCGAAAGGGCGAACGATTTTCGAGGAACGCATTTCGGCGTTCTTTTCGGAGAAGAAGAACGGGAATCCGCCCTGACAAGCCTCCTTCGAAGGTCCATTCCGGAAAAGCGGATTTTGCAGGCGTGCATAGCCGAATGGAAAAAATCGGCCGCGTCCGACAACGACAAGCTGGTTCGCATGGACAAGGCGTGCGCCGTCCTGGCCGCGCGAGCGGCCGGGAAAAACACCAAAATATACCCCGTTTCCGGCTACAACATCATTTCTCGAAGTTTATCGGAGGATTCGTCCGAATGAAAAGCGAATTTGAAATTTTGCGGAAGATACTATCGAAGGCGAAGGAGGAGATTTCCCGGGTGATTATCGGGCAGGAACGGGTCGTCGACGCGTCGCTGATCGCCATTTTCACGGGAAGCCACGCTTTGGTGGAGGGCGTGCCCGGAGTCGGAAAGACGCTGTTGGTGAGAACCCTCGCGAAAGTTCTGGGATGCGAATTCGCCAGGATTCAGTTCACGCCCGACCTGATGCCAGCCGACATTACCGGGACCCACGTGTTCAATTTGCAAAAAAACACGTTCCAGTTGGTGAAAGGCCCCGTGTTCACCACGTTTTTGCTGGCGGACGAAATCAACCGCGCGCCGGCGAAAACGCAGGCCGCCCTTTTGCAGGCGATGCAGGAACGCACCGTGACCATCGACCGCGCCACCCATGAACTGTCGCCCAACTTTACCGTGTTCGCCACACAGAACCCCATCGAGTACGAAGGCACCTACCCTCTTCCCGAAGCGCAAAAGGACCGTTTCATGCTGAAAATCGTCATGTCCCCGCCGGACAGGGAGGAGGAGACGGCATTGGCGGCAAGAAGCTTGGGCGCGGACTCGCCGGAGCGAGTGCTTGCCGGAGATTCGGTCAGACCCGTGCTCGCGTCGGAGAAATTGTCCGTCCTGCGGCACCTGCTGGAAAAAATATCGGTGGCGCCGGACCTGATTTCATACGTCGTGGATATCGCGAGAGAAAGCCGGAAAGAGCCGAGCATCCTTGCGGGCGGGGGTCCCAGGGCGACCCAGGGATTGCTTCTTTCCGCGCGGGCCAATGCCGCGGTTGCCGGGCGGGACTTCGTCACTCCCGACGACGTCAAGGCCATGGCGGTCCCGGTCCTCGCCCACCGGCTGATTCTCCGTCCGGAATTCGAAATCGAGGGATTGACGGTGGAAGAGGTGGTCGAGAACCTGCTGAGAAAAGTGGCCGTGCCCCGATGATCGCGCCCGAAAACAGGCTTTTGTTCTACACGGCGGTCGTCGCGGTTCCGTCGGCCGCGTTGGCGACAGCCGTTCCCGCTGGAGCGCCCGTCGCCTTGTCCTTGATAGCGGCTTTCTTCCTCGTCGCGGTTTGCGACGCTTTCTCCGGAATTCGCAAGGCGAAACGTTTTTCCGCGAAACTGCCCGACCTGGCAAGACTGTTCAGAAGCAGAGAAGGCTCCATCGAGATCGGCGTGAGAAACGATTCCGAAAAAAGCGAAACCGTCAAAATCGGAATCGCCTTTCCGGCCATGGTGGAACCATCCGATTCGACGCTTGTCGCAAGGCTTCCGGAGGGAGTGCGGGACAGCTTCTTTTCCATGCCAGTAAAGCCGAAATCCCACGGTTGCTTTTTCGTACAGGCCGTTTTCATCCAAATCTCCTCGCCCTTGGGATTATGGAGCGTGCGCCAACAATGCCCGTCGCCGTGCGAAATACGAGTGTATCCCGACCTGTCCGGCGAGCGTAAAAATCTCGCGGCCCTCTTCTCGAGAAAGGGAACGGGCGTGCATCCGGTTCGACAGATGGGCAAAGGCCGCGAATTCGAGCAGCTCAGGGATTATCTTCCGGGGGACGTCTACGAGGATATATACTGGAAAGCGACCGCGAGACGAAACCGTCCGGTCACCCGGATTTTCCAGGTGGAAAGAACTCAGGAAATCTATGTCGTCCTGGATTCTTCCCGTCTCAGCAGCCGCGTTTGCCGCGATTCGGGCGATGCGGACGCCGGTTCGAACGGCTCGGCGGGACGTCGAACCACGATTTTGGACAGATTCGTCACGGCCTCCATGGTTTTGGGTCTGGCGGCCCAAAACCAAGGCGATCTTTTCGGCCTTGTCAAGTTCAGCGACCAAGTGGACGGCTTTATCCGCGCCGGGGCCGGGAAGGTCCATTACAATGCCTGCTGGGATTCCCTTTATACGTTGTATCCGACCCCCAAGGCGGCGAACCTGGAGGAAGTCTTCGCTTTCATCGCTACAAAGCTTCGCCGGAGAGCGCTGTTGATCTTTCTGACCAACTTGGACGATCCGGCGTTCGCCGAAAGTTTCGTCCGGTGCGTGGACATAATCGGGCGGAAACATCTGATTGTTGCGGGAATGATCAAGACGGAGCCTGTGCGTCCGCTTTTTTCCCGGAAGGATGCGACCGAAGCGAGCGAGCTTTACGGAGAACTGGGGGCGCATATTCTCTGGTCCGACTTGAAGGAAACGGAGAAAAGCCTTCGGCGAAAAGGGGTTTGGTTCCATCTGCTGGAAAACGAGAAACTTTGCGTTCAACTCGTGTCCCATTACATTAACGTGAAGCGCAAGCAATTACTGTAATGTTAGCCTCTGGAATACGCCTTGACGAAACATCCGAATTGTAATACTCATACTGGTAATACAAAGTTCGGAGGAAAAGACATGAAAGTTACAATCAAAGGTCAAGTCACTATACCGCAATTCGTTCGGGAAAAACTGGGAATAGGTCCCTCTTCGGAAATCGATTTCGTAGAGGAAAACGGTCGGTTTTACATTGTAAAGAAAAAGGGTGGGGCCGAATCGAAAGGACGATTTTTCAAACTTAAGGGCGTTGCCTCGGTTCGGATGACTACCGACGAAATCCTGGCACTGACGAGAGCGGATCAATGAGAGGCGTTTTAATCGATTCCAACGTACTTCTCGATGTATTCACGGACGATCCGATTTGGGGAGATTGGTCCGCAGGCGTATTGGACGAATACGGGAAAACGACCTCGCTTTATATCAATAGCGTCGTCTATGCCGAAGTTTCCATTGGTTTCGAAAAAATCGAGGAGTTGGAAAGCGCGTTGCAATTCGCCGATTTGAAAATCCTTGAAATCCCGAAAGAGGCCTTGTTTTTAGCGGGCAAAATGTTTCTGAAATATCGAAAGCAAGGCGGGGGGAAAAGATCGCCTTTGCCGGATTTTTTTATCGGGGCCCAGGCAACCGTTTTCGGGATGAAGCTAATCACACGCGATCAATCCAGATACCAGACCTATTTTCCGACGGCCGAAATAATCGCGCCGAATACCCATTGATGCACTTTATTTAGTTGCTGATGGATTGTCGCAAACAAAAAAAGACCCCCGACTTTTTTTAAAGCTTCGGAGGTCTTTTATCGCTTTTCGTTGGCTATGCCAAGCATCGAGGCAAGATGAAAATCACGATCGCATATGCTCGAGCACGATATTCAGAATCCGGCGGATAGGTTCGGCCGCTCCCCAGAGCAATTGATCCCCCACCGTGTACAGCCCCAGGTAATCCGGACCCATTTTCAGCTTGTGGATTCTGCCCACCGGCACGGTCAAAGTTCCCGTGACGGCTGCCGGTGTGAGATCCTTCAGCGTGATCGCCTTTTCGTTGGGAACGACTTTGACCCATTGGTTCGCGCTTGCGATGATATCCACAAGTTCATCCAGCGGCACGTCCTTTTTGAGCTTGACCGTGATGCCCTGGCTGTGGCACCTCATGGCCCCGATCCTCACGCAGATGCCGTCCACGGGGATCGGCGGGTCGCTTTGGAGTATCTTGTTGGTTTCCGCGTACCCTTTCCACTCCTCTCTTGTTTGGCCTGTTTCCATGGGGCTGTCGATCCAGGGAATCACGCTGCCGGCAAGAGGGGCCATGAAGTTTTCGGTCGGAAACTGGCTGCTCCTCATGGTCTCGATGACGCGTCGATCGATTTCGCCGATCGCGGAGGCCGGGTCGTCGATCAGGGATTTCGCGGCCTCGTTTATGGCCCCCATCTGCGCGACCAGCTCTCGCATGTTTTTAGCGCCCGCGCCCGACGCGGCCTGGTAGGTCATGGAACTGATCCATTCCACCAACCCGTTTTGAAACAAGCCTCCGATTCCCATCAGCATGAGGCTCACCGTGCAGTTTCCGCCGATGTAGTCCTTTACGCCATTTTTCAAAGCCTTGTCGATCACGTCGCGGTTCACCGGGTCCAGCACGATGACGCTGTCCTTTTCCATTCGAAGCGCCGACGCCGCGTCGATCCAGTAGCCTTGCCAACCGGATTTTCGAAGCTGGGGACGTACCTCTTTCGTATAGCCGCTTCCCTGGCACGTAACGATCACGTCCATGGAAGAGAGCTTGGCGAGATCGTAGGCGTCTTCTAGAGGGGGCAAGTCCATGCCGATATCCGGTCCGTCCTGGCCCGCCTGGGAAGTGGAGGCGAAAACGGGTTCGAAGCCTTTGAAATCCTTTTCCGTCAGCATGCGGTCCATCAAAACCGATCCAACCATGCCGCGCCATCCAATAAAGCCGATTCTAAGCATAACAGTTCCTCCCTGTGGAGATATTGATTGGAATATTCGTATTTTTTCGCAAAGGAAAAATCGAAAAAACAGGATTTAAAGTTTCACGATCGGATTGTCAACGGTATTTTTTCCCGGCCGTTTCGAAAGTGACGAAGCCTCCGCTCAGGTTTTTGGATTGGAAACCGTTTTGAACCAAAATGCGGTGCCCCAAGTATCCGCGATAGCCTACCGCGCAGAAAGGCACATACTCTTTCTCCTTGTCGAGTTCCGAAAGACGGTTTCTCAATTCGTCGATTGGTATATGCAAAGCGCCGTCGATTTTTCCGACATGCCTCAGTTCCCACTTGGTGCGAAGATCCAACAGGACCGCCCCGTCTTTCTCCAAGTCCTTCAGCTCGTGCCAATGGGCGATTTCCATGTCTCCTTTCAAGATGTTGGCCGAGACGAACCCCGCGATATTGACGGGGTCCTTGGCGGAGGAATACGGAGGGGCGTAGGCAAGCTCCAATTCTTCCAGATCGTAGACGGTCATTCTTGCGCGGATGGCGGTCGCAAGCACGTCTATTCTCTTGTCCACCCCTTTTTTGCCCACGATCTGAGCGCCCAGGACCTGCCCCGTGCCGGGCATGAACAAAAGCTTGATGCTCATGTTCGACGCGCCCGGATAGTAGCCCGCGTGGGAACCGGAATGGGTATAGCTGACCAAATAGGGAATGTCGTTTCGTTTCAGGAATTTCTCGTTGGCCCCGCAGGAGGCCGCGACCAAATCGAAGACCTTCACCACCGACGTCCCCAGCGTGCCCTCGAATATCGATTTTCTTCCAAGAGCGTTGTCCGCCGCGATTCTGGCCTGTTTGTTCGCGGGTCCGGCCAGCGCGGTCAACTTCGGATAGCCGGTGATCAAATCCCGGACTTCCACCGCGTCGCCCACCGCGTATATGTCCGGGTCGGAGGTCCTCATGGTCGAGTCCACCCAAATGCCTCCGGTCGAGCCGATTTTCAATCCCGCCTTTACGGCGAGCTTGTTTTCGGGACGAACTCCGACGGACATCAGCACCAAATCGCATACGATTTCGCGGCCCTTGCCCGTGGATACGACAATACGCCCGTCGCCCGACTTCGAAAACGACTTGACGCCGTTCTCAAGCTCGAGTTCGACGCCTTTCGCCTTCAGGTGCTCGTGAAGCATGGAGGCCATTTCCCAGTCCAACGAAGGCATCACCTGGTCGAGCATCTCCACGATGGTCGTCCCGACTCCCCGTTCCACCAGGTTCTCGGCCATCTCTACACCGATGAATCCGCCTCCGACCACGACCGCGCGCTCGGGCTTCTTTTCGTCAATTATTTTTTTAATCCGGTCCGAGTCGGGAACGTTCCGCAGATGAAAGATGTTTTCCAAGTCCACGCCCTCCAGGGGCGGCTTGATTGGCTCGGCGCCGGGCGATAAAATCAGCTTGTCGTAGCTCTCCTCGTATGTTTCTCCAGACCTGTGGTCCTTGACCACAATCGTCTTTCGCTTCGCGTCGACAGCCACCGCTTCGGAAAAAATCCTCGTGTTGATTCCATAACGCGTCCTGAACTGCTCCGGGGTGGCGAGAAGCAAGTCGTCGCGTTTTTTTATCACGTTGCCTATATAATAAGGTAGCCCGCAGTTGGCGAAAGATATGTACTCCCCTCGCTCGAAAATCACGATTTCGGCGTCCTCGCTCACTCTTCTCGCCCTGGCGGCGGCCGTCGCCCCTCCGGCGACTCCCCCGATCACGACCAGTTTCAAACCCATATTCTTTTCCTCTTATATTCTTGTTTCCATCAAATCCAATTCTTCCTTGATTTCCGTCAACAAAGACGATCTTTGCCTGTTTTCATCGCCTCCGACAACCTTTTCGAGACCAACCCTAACCGAGTCCAACTGTTCGTCGGCATGACCCTGCAATTGCTCGACAAGAGCCGTTGCGACATTGTCGAATGCCCGTTCGATTCTTTCGGTCGTATCCGATTTAATACGTTCGAATTGTTGGGTCAAGGAACTCTTAATCTTGCTTTTCAAGAGGCTCGCGGCCACCGAGGCCGGCAAAATCCTGTTTAAGAACGGAATCTCGTTTGCCAGAAGACGCACGATAACGCGGGACAGCGGACGAAAAGGACCGAAAAGAACAAAAAGGCTGAAATCCAAAGCCAGAATCGCCACGGGAGGAACATTGGCGAGAACGCCGCCTTCGATGGAGAGTTCCCGCGTGGTCTCGTCAAGTCGCGAATTGATAAGGTCGGAAATTTCCACCTTGTATTTTTCGGACAAGGATTCGATTTGTTCTTGAACATTCTCCGAAATCTTCAGGAACAGATTTTCGATTTTTCTGCGAAGATCCGCAGCCGATCGATTGAGTCTGTTTTGCAGATCCCCCAGGTTGTCGCATTGATCGAAACCGTCTACGTATGATGTCGCGATTTTTTCAAGCCCCTGCGACAGCTCTCTGGACGTCCGTTTTCTTGTCTGTTGCAGCTCGTCCAGCATTCGGGCGGAAAGAACTTCGTAATCCTGCCGAATTTTTTTCTCTTTTTCTCTGAAGGATTCCAGTATCCTTTCGCGCTCCGCTTGACTTTTTCCCAAAGCCGCCGTTTCGGCCGCGCACCTGACTTTTGCAAGTTGAAGCTGCTTTTGCAGAACTCCTTTCGCTTTTTCCATCCGCGCCGGGCGCACGTTGTCGCGAATAAAACGAACAAGCTTCTGTTCCAAGGCCGCAAAGCCGATGCTCTTGTCGGAATCTTCCTCGACCGGACCCGCCTCGGGGTCCGTATTCAACGAGTTTTCCCCCAATAGGCCGCCGATCACCGAATCCACGGTTTTGCGAACATCCTTGGAATTTGAATTCTTGCCGGCCTCCCCGCCCTCTATTCGACTTTTAAGTCCCTTCGGCGCCTCGTCCCGATCGGCGCTGTCCCGGATATTCACCATCTCCACCGGGATGCTCGCCTGTCCGATGCTCGCCAGTTGACCTGCGACGGCATCCAGCAAATTTTTCCTTTGCCTAGACGAGAGAGTTCCAATGCATGGATCGTATGTTACCACCACCATGAGTCTCGCAATGCCCTCGCTTATGACCCGGCCGGTCAAAAATTCCATTTCCACCCCGGAAAGCTGCCGAGAGTTGGTCAAGAACAGTACCAAATCGGACTCTGGAATAATCCGATAGGTCATGGAGATTACCGCCTCGTTTATGGAATTGATGCCGGGCGTATCGAAAACCGCAAGCCCCGCCAGGTGAACGGAGGGCCATCCCAGCCTAGCCCTTGAAATTTTTCCCGCCAGCCGGGCGCGCTCCTGCGAGCTTTCGGCGGAAGTATGCTTTTTTATGTCCTCGACCGACGGATCCATGATTTTAAACGGCTCTTCCTCGTCCCCTGTTTCCTCGACCAGCTCGAACGCGCCGTTTTCAAAAGGATTGGGCCTCAACAGCTTTTTGGTTTCATAGGGAACGATCTCGAGATATTTGTCGCGGCTGTAGCGTATTTCGGTCGGGACGGCCGTGGCTTCCATGATGTCCGTAAACAAAACGTCGTCTTGCAGAAATATTTTGTTTATCAAAGTCGACTTGCCCGATTTGAATTCCCCGACCACCGCTATTTTGTAAACTTCGGCGGCCATGGTTTCCAATTCGACAGTCAACCGGTCGGCGATGTCGTCGTAGCCGGCCCGTCGCATGAGTCGAATCGCTTTTTCGAATCGATTCTCCATGAAATCAACCCCCCGTGAATTCGGTAAATCAAGAGATTATGGGAAACAACGGCTTTTCATTTACGGTAAGCTCGTTTCCAATTGGCTCAAGGCCATGTAGAAGGATTGAATCAGTTCCGATTTGTCCCGGATTCTTCCGATAGTCGAGGCCAGCAAAGTCCCCCTGTTGGCAAACAGGAGCGTGCGCCATTCCTGCTCGGATTCCGGGGCGAAACACAATCTCACCCGGCAGTCGCGCATGAAGTCGTCCGCTATGCGTCGCGGCAGATGGCGTTCGTTTTTCAGCACCGTCTGAATCCCGAGCATGGCGTTTCCCGCGATTTTCTTGAGCAGTTCGCTGTCCTTTTCCCGCGAATCCGTCACCGGGGGGTGGCGGTTGGTTTCAAAGACCGCCAGTCGCTGCGGCTCCCCGTTGTTGGCCGTCATCATATCCGTCAACCTGTTCCAGGCCGTCTCCTGGTCGTCCCAGAGGGTCGGGTCGCAAAAATCCACTGCGGGCCGAAGCTCGTAGCGCAGAACGTATTTGACGTTCCGAGGAAGATCCAAGGTTTCCCTTAAAACTTCGACGATGTGGCTGTCCGGTTTCCTGCTTTCGAAACTCTTCAACAGATTGGAAAGCTTCTCCGCCGACGTCTTGCCCACCAGCAAGGACATCAATCCCGCCCTTTCCAGAACAGCTACGATCTCGTCCTGCATGATCGGTCCGAACTGCTGGATTTCGTTGGAAAGACGGTTGATCAACCTGGAAAAATAGGTACTGATGGTTCTCATGCCGTTCGGGATCGGATTTTCCCCGCGCTGTTTGACCACGAATTCCTCCAGAGCCTGGGCCGAGGGAATTTTCGACTGGATGCTTTCGGCCTCTTCGGCGAAAATCGAGTAAAGAGAGTTTTCCGATTCCAAGATCCGGGGGTCCTTGCCGATAGCGCGCGCGGATTGGTCCAACGCTTTGACCAAGTCGGTCCAGAAACCCTGGTCCCGGTCGTCCTCGTACCAGTGGAACCACTTGTGGAATTCTTCGATTTCGAGTTCCTTCAAACCCGCGTCCGAAGGGCGGCTTTTCGCCAGCGATTCGTACACCAGACGGATTCGGGCCTGGACGTTTTTCAGCCAAGTGACGAACCCGTTCGCCACGGCCTCGTCCTGGTCCGCGAGACGACGGGACAAATGGCCGTTTACCGCATCCATCAGGGCGGCGGCGTCCGACGGCTTTGTCGCCTCGAAAGGACCTATGAAAAGGTGCTCGGGAACGCCGGCGTCGGTCAGATACTTCTTGTGGATTTTGATGTTTTCTCCGTTTGGATCTACCCGGCGGTCCAGGTTCAAAGCGAAAAGAAGCCGGTCCATCAGATGGATTTCGTCCGGCAACCTGGAGACCGAATCCCAGAAGTGATGGAAATTTTCGCCGGGCGACGGATTGGCGCCGGGCCTGCTGGCGACGACGAGAAGGTCGGTTTCCGAGGCGATGGCCGACAATGCGATGTCCCTGGCCCTGCGGTTGGGATCGTCCACTCCGGGAGTGTCGATCCACCTCAGATGCTCCGAACCGCCGGTAAATTCCGTGAAAATCCGACACGTTTTCGCGGCCGACACCCTCGCCAGCTGCCTTCCCCTGAGTTCGGCCTCGTCGCTTTCTCCATCGGCTTTCGACTGCTTGTACGAAACCCATTGGTTCAACTCGGAAAGAGGTCTTCTCGCGATGGGTTCTCTTCCCAAATTCGCGCGGCATTCGTGGAAGTGCGCCTTCAGTTGCTTCAAATCCTTGAGAAGCTTGTACGCGGTCGTGCCGCCGGGAAGCGCATCCGGTTCCGGCAATTTCATGCCGACGAATTCGGAGGCCGTCGCCGGCGGAACGAACCTGTTTCGGACGTCGTCGGGCAAAGCCTCGGCCACCGTTTCGCAAACCGGTCTCACCACCCGTTCCATGAATTCCTTTTCGTCGTAAAATTCTATGTCGAAATCGGACCGGTTTTCCGAAAAAAGAATCTCGCACGCGACTGCCGTGCAACGCTCGTCAAAGGCGGGAAGCGCCTCGATGCCGGTCAGAGAACGAAGGAACGTCGTTTTTCCCGCTTTTTCCAAGCCGGCGATGGAAACCGTGACCAAACCGTTCTCGAACCGGCGACGCCTCAATTCGGCGCGGTCTCGGAGCACGTCCAACTCTTGTACAAGCTCCTGGATATCCGACCGGGATTTCCTCATTCCCGGAGCCTCGATTTCGTTCAAGCGGTCCAATATGTCGGCCACGTTTCGAAGCTTGGCCTTCAAACATCCGCACGCCTCCACGATATCCCTCAGCAGAGGCGCCTTTTTCATCCGTTTTTCGACAATGCTCCGATTAAGCTTGGGAATGTCCATCGACCTGCCTCCCGCAGTGCGTGTTAATTGGTTATT
>CAZNTU010000057.1:12430-29053 GCA_964575975.1 uncultured Desulfobacteraceae bacterium | reverse complement strand
TTTCTTATGGCAACCGGCATTTTTGCAGGGTGCGACAGAGGCGATTTGGCGGGCGCGGAGGAGCAGGCAAAAAACGAAATCAATACCGGACATGGGCAAACGGAGGAGCAGACGAACGCCCAAAGGTCGGATGGCATGCAAGCCGGGGAAAGTCGGACCGAACGGACAGGCGAGGGTCAAGGTTTTGAAGGCGAGTCCTGGAAAGGAAGGCAAGTCGTGAGCAGCGACGGTCGCTTGATGGGAACGGTGGCCGAAACGGACGGCGGTTATGTCGTTGTCAGAGCCGGCGCGAGGATGCATCCGGTTCCGGAAAATCTTATCCGAAAAGGTATCCGGGGGCCCGGATTGAAAGCCGATTTCGACTTGAAGACCTTCCAGGAATCGCCTTTTTTTTCGGAATCGGAAAAGGACGGGCTGTCCGAATCCCGACTTAACGAGGTTCGGGGCTATTTCGGAAATGTGATAGGAAAACGGAAATAGTTCAGGCCACGCGGGTTTGCGAAACGCCGACAGGCCGACGGAAATCCGGCGACGCACGCGAAGACGAAACGAATTGTTCCGTTTTTCGAAGTGAACTGGAGGATGCTTCTCCTGTTCAAGCTGCTGTTCGTTCTTGACGACAACGAATTTCGGGCAAGCCGGAATCGCGGCAAGTCCGAACTTGTTCTCTCCTGTGTCACTTCCTTTATAGGTTGACAGACTTACTGTTTTCGGCGATATTCTACGACTTTTGCGACCTGACGGAGGCGACTTTTTCGGGTTTCGTCCGGCGTCGAACGGTAAATGGGAGAGACTTTATGAAGAAAACAGAGGTGCCCCAGGACATAGGATTCAGCGACGGTATCAAGGAAATATCGTATGCCGTGGACGAATCGGGCCGCTATACGATGGTGCAAAGCATGGGATGGGACGCCAAGACTATCGCAAACGAGCAGGCGTGGGAGGTTGTCGAGGAAAAGGTTTCCGAGCAGGTTCGATTGATCGAAAGCGGAAAAAGAAGCCCTCTTTCCTATTACATGACCAAAAACCTCATGGATGCCGGATTGCTGGCCAGCTACGCGGGCGTATCCAGATGGCGCGTCAAATGGCATCTGACCCCCAGCGGCTTTCGACGCCTGTCGCAAGACTGGCTGAAACGCTACGCGGACATCTTCGAAATAACCGTCGAGCAACTGAAAAACCCCTTGAAGCACGCGGCGAAAGATTCTATATGAACGATACTTCGCGACATATTACGATTCCCTTTGCGCATCGCCAGTCCGCCCACTGCGAAACCGGCGTTCTCTCGAACCTGCTTTCCCATCGCGGGCTCGAAATCAGCGAGGCCATGGTGTTCGGCATCGGCGCGGGGCTTTTTTTCGGCTATTTTCCCTTCATTCGGTTGAACAAGCTTCCGTTGATCGCATACCGCAACGCCACGGGGGCCATCATGAACAAGGCGGCCAAACGCCTTGGCGCTATCCTGGAATGGGAAAAGTTCCGTTCTCCCGACGAAGCCATGGCCGCCCTGGACCGGCGTCTGGAGTCGGGAACCGTGGTGGGATGCCGCGCCGGGGCCTATTGGCTGGGATATTTTCCGCCCCGCTATCGTTTTCACTTCAACATGCACAACCTCGTGGTGTTCGGAAAAAACGAAAAAAATTATTTTGTCAGCGACCCGGTCCTTCCGGACCCGGTCGAATGCCCGGCGGAGGATCTGAGAAAGGCCCGGTTCGCGAAAGGCCCGATGCCGCCCAACGGAACGATGTACCATGTCGCTAGCGTTCCCGAACGGCCCGATCTGATCAAATGCGCATCGCAGGGAATACGCGAAGTTTGCAGAAACATGCTCAAGGCGCCCGGGCCTTTTCTGGGCGTGAAGGGCATGCGCTTTTTGTCCGGTCGCATCGAAAAGTGGCCGCGAAAAATGGATGCCAGAAAGGCGATCCTCCACGTGGGACAGATCATCCGGATGCAGGAGGAAATCGGCACGGGGGGGGCCGGCTTCCGTTTCATTTTCGCGGCCTTCCTGCAAGAGACCGCCGACATCGCGGGAAACGAGACGTTGTCCCGCCTGTCCCGCCGGATGACGGACATCGGAGACCTCTGGCGCGATTTCGCGCTTGTGGGTTCGCGCATCTGCAAGCAACGAAACGACGCGGAAGTTGAAAACTATTCGAGGCTTTCGGAGATTCTTCGGGAGTGCGCCGACAGGGAAAAAACACTTTTCGAGGAACTGGCCGCCGTCGGAATTTGAGCGGTTTCGTAGTCTTTGAAAACAAGGAAGGAATATCAATGACGTCCACCGGCGCGAACCCCGGCAACGATTTGGCCCGACTGAAACGGTCCCTCAAGGAAATGATCGTGGAGGAATTGTCCCTGGTCGATGTCTCCCCGGAAGAGATCGCCGACGACGAGCCTCTTTTCGGCGACAAATACGGGCTCGATTCCATCGACGCGGTAGAATTGGTTTTTCAAGTCAAGAACCGGTTCGGAGTGGCCATCAGGGATATGAAGGAAGGGCGCGTGGTGCTTCAGACCATCGACAGCCTGGCGAAGTTCATCTGGGAGCGCAAGCCGGAATGAGAGCTTTGAAACCGGTCGCCGTCAGCGGCATGGGCGGGCTCTGTTCGGCAGGACTCGATATCGAAGCGGCGTTGGACTTCCTTTTCGAAAAAGAATCGTCGCCGGCGTTGCCTTCCAAATTCTCCAATCTTTTTTCCGGATCGTATCCGGTTTTCGAAGTTTCGGACAATTTTTGGCGACCGGAGAAATTCAGGACGAGCCCGGTTTCCCGGTCGGTCCGACTGGCGCTTGCCGCTTTGCGGGAAGCGTTGGACGACGCGCGACTTGCTCCCGAAGCGCTGGCGGGCGGAGCGACCGGCGTTTGCATCGGTTCCAACGTGGCCGGAGCGATCGGCAATAAAAGCCTTCTCGAAGGCAAGTTCTCGCCGCCGTATCTTACTCCGGCCAACCGTTTTTCCATGAGCAATCCGGCGTTGGGAATCGCCTGCGAATACGGCATCGGGGGTCCGTTGCAGACAGTGGTCACGGCCTGTTCCGCAGGCGGAGACGCCATCGGCCTGGGGGCTTCCTGGATTCGCCTGGGGCTGTGCGACATCGTCGTGGCGGGTGGAGTGGACGAACTCTACGAGATAACCTACAACGGTTTCATTTCGCTCATGAACAGCGACGAAAGTCCTTGCAAGCCTTTCGACGCCGACCGAAAAGGTCTGAACTTGGGGGAGGGCGCCGCCGTGCTGGTCCTGGAGTCGGAAGAAAGCCTTCGCCGAAGGAAGAAGACGCCCATAGGTTTCGTTCGCGGCTATGGCGGAACATCCGACGCCTACCACCTCACGACTCCCCACCCTGACGGGAAAGGGTTGCGGCTGGCCGCGGAGGAAGCTCTGGCGGCAAGCGGTCTTCTTCCGGAGGACATCGCTTTCGTCAACGCCCACGGCACGGGCACGGTGGACAACGACCGGATCGAGTCGGAATTTTTCCAAGCGTTTTTCCCCGGAGTTCCTTTTCTGTCCACCAAGGGCTACACCGGCCATACGCTCGGAGCCGCAGGCGCTTTGGAGGCGGCTTTCACCCTGGGATGCCTCGAACGGGGAAAAATCCCTCCCAGCGGCGGCTTCCGCACCCCCGATCCACTGCTTCCCGCGTCTCCGGTTTCACGAACGACTTCGATCAGAGGGAATTGCGCGTTGTCCCAAACCTTGGCGTTCGGCGGAAACAACGCCGTTTTGATTCTGGGACTTTGCGGAGAGGGATCGTGATGGCGGCGATCAGGGGCGTAGGAATCTCGGGCGGCTTCGGCAACGGGCTGGACGCATTGGAACAGGCATTGAGACGAAGGAACAGCCCGACCGGGATCGTTTCCATCGAAAGCCCCGACGGAAAGACCGTGAACACTCAATCTCTGGGGGCCGACGATCCGCCGCTCGAACGCTTCGTTTCACCTCGTGCGTTGCGAAGAATCGACCGACACACCCGAATGGCTCTGTACGCTTGTTTCGCGGCCATCGAGGACGCGGGCGGGCTGCCCGAAAGGGATTTGGAGTCCATGGGCATCGTCGTGGGCTCCGGTTACGGCAGCACCTGCAATACGTTCGAACTGGAAGGATTCGGAGTGCATGACGATTTGCTCAGGTTTTCGCCCATCCAGTTTTCCAATTCCGTTCACAACGCCGCCGGCGCGCACATTGCCGCCTTCTTGAAATGCAACGGCCCCAACGTCAGCGTTAATCAGTTCGACCTGTCCTTCCCGGCCGCGCTTATGACGGCCTGCCATTGGCTGGAGGAGGAACGGGCATCCAAGGTACTGGTCGGTTGCGTGGACGACTATTCCCGGATCATGGCCTTGCGTCGGCATGAAATGCTGTCGGGACCGGACGCCCCCGCGTTTCTTCCGCCCATAGGGGAAGGGAGCGTCTTTTTTCTTCTGGACCGAAACGCGGAGACGCCTTCTTCCTACGGTATGGTTTGCGAGGCCGGGATGGAAAACTCGGAGGAAATCAAGCTTTTTCCAGAGGACGACGCGTTCGCGATCCTCGGCGCCGACGGATTTTCGCCGGAGGAAACGCGCTATGGACAATGGACTGGAAAAAAGGTTGCCGTCTATACGCCGCTTTACGGCCATTTGCCGGTCGGCATGGGGTTCGATCTTGCCGTCGCGGCCCTGAGCTTGAAAAGGAACACCCTTTTCGCTTCGGCGCCGCAAGGGGAAGCGATAGCGGGCTTTCCGAAGCTTATAACCGAAAACCAGCCGATCGAAAGAGGAAAAATACGGTGTCTCAAGCTGTCCCAAACCGGAGGCATAGGCTTCGCAACCCTTGCAAAAGGGGAATAGATCCTATCGTCCCGCAATTTCGGGGTTCAGCACCTGCATGACCCCGTCGCTCATGCCGAGCGCCAGTATCTTGTTTCTTCGCGCGTATTCGACAATGGCCGGAAGAATGTACAAGGATGCGATTACCCCCCATACTTCGCGCCCCTCGTATTCGGGGTACCACTTCTTGAAATCCCCCAGCTTGATCGAGAATTCCTCGATGTCCTTCGCGTTAAGATTGCTTTTGGTTTCGTTGACAATAACGACGTTCGGGCAAACCAGAAGCGCGTCAATCTCGAACGAGCGCGCGGCGTCTCTTCTCCTCAGCCTAACGGCGAAAAATTCCGGAGTTTCGCATCCGAACAATTCCAACGAGACTCTCGGCAGACTAGGAGCAACTATGTCCTCCACAAGGGTGCCCATTTTGTTAGCCAAGTCGCCCCACTTGCGGTTGCTGTCCTTGCGGTCCTTTTCGGCCTGGTTTTTGAACTCCAGCATTTCGTTCTTGAATTCGCCCATTTCGTTTTTGAATTCGCCCATTTCGTTCTTGAATTCGCTCATTTCCTTTTTGAATTCGCCCATTTCCTTTTTGAAAAGACGCATCTCATCCTTGAATTGGCGCATTTCAAAGGATAACTGCGCGAGTTCCCTTTCTGTTTTAAGGGACTGGTAGGTCAGTTCCTTCATAAAATATTCGAGAGTATCCACTCTTTCCGCGAGGTTGCTGCTTGCCATGGCGTCTCCCTGCCCAAAATGTTGTCGTTTATCGCCTTTTGCTTGAACGAACCGTCAACTTCATAATAGGTTATCGGGCCGGTTTATGCAACACCTCGAAATAGCCGTTCGCTCGGATAAGCGCCGGAAGCTCCGGTCACTTTTCAAGGAGCATCGGACATGACCGTTTTTCCGATCAGATCCGACAATGAGAGAATGGAAAACCCCTTCTCCTCCAATCCGCGAAACAACCGGTCCAGTTCGGACAGCCACTCTATAACCCGGGCCGGGTCGCCCGGAATTTTCTCGTGAAGCAAAACAATGTCGTCGGGTTTGACCCTCTTCAGAATCCTTTCCGCCAGCCTCCGTATCCGCCGGTTTCCCGCGTCTCCGGGCCTCAGACTGAAAGTGACCGCGTACATTCCCAGGTCTTCGAGAACCCCTCGAAGTACCGGATTGGTAATCCCGACAGGCGGGCGAAAAGCCAGGGACGCGACCCCGATTTCTTCCAGCGCCTCCCGCGCGCGCTCGATCTCCTCCTTTAGTCGGCGACCGCCTTTGAGCATGACGAAGTTGTCGTGGGTGTAGGTATGGTTTCCGACGGCGTGTCCGCCGGAGAGGATTTTTCGAATCAGGTCGGGGTATTTTTCGGCCCTTTCGCCGGTTACGAAAAAAGTGGCGCAAAGCCGGTGCTTTGCCAGCAGTTCCAGTAGAGGCGGGGTAGTCAGCGGGTCGGGGCCGTCGTCGAAGGTGAGAGCGACCGCCTTGAGACCGGAGTTTCCGCGGCTTACGAGCGGAAGAAAAAAGGAGACGGCCGGAACGAAGGGAGCTATCGCGCATGCCGCGACGAATAGAGCCAGAGGCAATACGGAGGCCCGGAAATCGACCGGTAGCAGGAGCGCGGCCAGCGAAAACGCGATAAAACCGGCTTTTTCGGCGAGCGAAAACGAAGATGCGGCAGAAGCGCGCTTCGCTTTCATGCGTGGCCTTGGAACGGAAGCCGCGAAACGAACCAGACCGATTCCTCGTTGTTTCCGGAGAGGCCGGTGAATTCTATCCGGAAACCGGCCGCCTCGATCATTTCGCCGATCCTTTCGGCGGTCCGGAACGTGGGGGAGACCCCCGCGATTTTCATTTTCAGAGCCTCCAGTCTCCACGTCTTGGAATAGTTTCCGTTTGACGGAGGAACAACCGCCCGCACGATCAACGTCCCGTCGGACCGAAGTCGCCGGGCCAGTTTCGCCAATGTCTTTTCAAGACCGTCGTCCGTCAGAAAATGGATAATGTCGAGCACAAAGACGGCGTCCATGGGTTCGTCGAGAGCGGGGATCTCGGGGGCGTAGCCGTATTGGATTCTTCCCCTGTCTCCGAGCGCCAGAGACGCGACCCGAATCCGCTCCCGGTCCGGATCGAAACCGTAGACCGTCGCGCCCGGATACTGCTCGGCCAACCACGCCGCCGGAACTCCGTAGCCGCAACCCACGTCCAGAAGACGCTCGATTCCGCCCGAATTCCGCAAAACGCCGGCCAGTTCGGGAAACATGGAATCGTATTTCAGCTTGTACCGGGCGAACAGGCGAGGGTAGGCTTCCATGCGACGGTATCTCCGCAAAATCCGATCGGCCAGGGACGCGCCGGCATCCGGCGAAATTTTCGCGCGACGGAAAAAGAAGGACAGCAGGGGAGGGAGGATCAGAAAAGACCCGGCGGCGGAATAGCCGACGCCAAGCAGGGATATCAGCCCTGCGCTTTTCAACAACGAATGCTCCGAAAAATAGAGCGCGCCGAATCCGATCAGCGTCGAGGTCGCAGCCATGAATACGCCTGTTTCGATCATGATCGTGTCCGGATGGGATTCGCCGGCCTGGCGTTGGTAGGCGCGCACCATATAAAGCGAATAATCTACCCCCATGCCGAAAACGACGATGGAGAGCATCAATCCCGGGATGTCCAGCGGATGGCCCAGCAGTTTCATGGAGCCCAGTGAACAGACCATGGCGAACGCCACCGGCGCCAAGCTCAACGCCGTCAGTTTCAAGTCCAGGAAAAATCCGAAGATCAGCAGAGCGACGCCCAGGCCGATCGTTCCCAGCATTTTCGTGAAATTGGAAAAAAGAAGGAGACCCATCCTTTCGGAAAAAAGACCGGCGTCGAAAATCCGGCCGAACCCGCGGTAGTTTTCGTAGAAATTATCGGCGTCGTAGGATGGGCCGGGGCTTAACAGGTAAAACTGGCTCCAGCCGGTTGCGTCGCTGTTCTCCCGGATACCCGCAAGCTCGTAAAACTCTTTTGGAACTCCATTGTTTTCAAGCTTGTCAATATTCCCGGAAAGGATATTGACAAACGATTCGAAGGCGTCGGGTTTGAATCCAGTCTCGTAAGCGGAAAGAGCCAGATTCCCCTTGAATTCTTCGATCCGTCCGGCGGTCCAGAAAGCCCGCCAAGCGGCGAAATTGGCCTTGCGCCTCTCCTTGCCGGGAAAAATCATGGACGGGATGAATGACGAACCCAGAGTTTCCGTATCCATGTCCGTTTCCGCCCTTTCGAAGAGCGAGTCCCCTTTGGCCTGCAATTCGCGCGGGTCTTCGCCTTCGGTCATCAGGAATATCTTGCCGAAAATCCCTTCCCCCCACACTTCGGCCATCAGGGTCTCGGCTGCGGCAGTCTCGCGGCCGACTGTGTTCATCGCCTTCAAATCCGAGTCGAATTCCGGCCGGGCGAAAAAGATCATGACGATTCCGAAGGCCGTTGCGGCGAGCGCGGCTTTTTTGCCGCCGGACGAAAGAAACGGCGCGGCTTTTCTCAGCAAGAGAGGACGGGGCTTCGCCGAAGGCATGACCGGGACGAGTTTCGGAAACGCCGTGTGGACGAAAACGTAGGAAAAACCGATTCCCAGGGCTGTAAAGAGACCCAATTGCCGAAAGACGGGAAAGGCGCTGAAACAGAGAAGACCGAAAGCTCCCATGGTGGTGAGGGCGGCGACAAGGCCTATGGAACGGATTTTTTCGGACGCCTCCGTCCCGCGCACCTCTTCCGGTTGGTCCAGAAACAGCAGATAGGCTATGCCGTGGTCCACGGTGATGGAAACGACCGCCCCTCCGAACCCGAGCGCCATGATGGACAGCGTGTCGAACCAGACGGCGCAAACGAAAAAGGCCGCAGCCGTTCCAAACAAGGCGGGCAGGAAGGCCAAAAGTCCCAGAAGCGGGCGGTGAAACGAGAAGACAAGCAGAAGAGCGATGCCGACGGTCGCAAGGACGATCGCCCGGTTGACGTCCTTCCGTATGATCGTTTCGTTGTCCAATGCGGCCCTGTAGGCGCCCGACGGCGTCATGACAAGCCGGTTGCCCTTTTCAGCCGCCGTTTGCGCCAGGCTTTCCGAAATTCTTTCCAGTTCGGCGACGGCCAGCCGGGCGAAACCGGTGTCCGTGCCGGAGGCCGCAGGCGTCGCCAGAACCAGAAGGTGACGTCCGTCGGGCGAAAGAAGTTTTCCTTCTGCAATCTGCGCGTCCGGTGTCGGCGATAGAGACGCCAGTCGGGCCAGCGCAAGGTTTTTCAAGCCCAGGGGGTCCTTTGCCATGTGCGCGGACTGGCCGATGCCGTCCAAGTCCAGCAACGAACGACGCAATTCTTGCAAACGTCGGGTCATGGCGTCCGGCCGAATCAGTTCGACGACATTGTTTTCCAATTCCTTTTCGGAGAACAGAAAGGGCAGGTTCGCGAGGATGTGCTCGATCAAGCCGGGCATCAGGTTCTGGAAGGATTTAATGCCGACCTCCTCGAAGAGGCCGCTTTTTTCCAGCATGGCCTCGCATTTTCTGCCGCTTTCCAGCAGAAGGTCCCGGTCCTCGTTTATCAGCGTCAGATCGATCGCGATTCGATCCCGCATGGGATGCCGTCCGAAAATAACGGCGGCGTCCGAAAGCACGGAATCGGACGCGGGAAGAAAGCGGGCTATGTCTGCGTCGATGTCGGCGATGTATATTCCCGCACCCGCAAGCGAAAAGGCGATCCCGACAACGAGAACCAGTATCCTGAACCGAATGTATGGATTTTTCATATGCGTAGGCAACCTAGCAGGAGAATCGCCGCAATGTGAAGGGCGAAAAAAATGGCAGTGGTGTCCGCTCCCTCTTTCAAGCCTTTTCGGATGCAGGTCGGATGGCTTTCGTATATGCCCCTCTCCGGGTCTTCGGGATGTTTTTTCACGATCAGATATTCCACGAGTTCCGAAACGCCGGCTTTTTTAAATTGGACGTCGGCGTCCGCCCGCCGGTCGGGTCGTTCTTCGAGGGAAATGCAAAAGATTTTGTCGAAATAGGTCCAGTTCAAAATGCGCTTAAACGTTAAAAAATGTTTTGATCGAGAAACGTTCCATCATGCGACCGCAATTCTTTAGCGGGTTCGATCCGAAAATGCAACCTGAAACCCGGCCTTGCCTTTGGAAAAAAACTTGATATTTTGACGCGACCGTTTTAGAAATCCAATGAAGTCCCAATGAACGAAACGATGGAAGGAACAACCGAAAGATTACATGATACAAGCCATTCTGAAAAGGATTTCGCAAACCTCCTATGTTAGAAGCGCCGTAGCCGAAAAGGCCGATCTCAGCGCATTCAAGGAACGTCCCACGCCGAGGATAGTTTTCGGCCTGTTTCTGATCGGATTCAGCTACGTGATCGGATGGCCGGCCGTAAGCGTCTTGGGGATGCTGTCCGTATATTACAAGGAACCTTTGCTCGTGGGCGTCGGCGGACCGGCAATCTACGGTTTTTCCCATTTGGTGTTCCTTGGGGGAATGTATGTCGCCGGGGCCAAATACGCCGCGATTTTTCTGAAGTGGGCCACGCGGATGTTCATGGAAAAGACATTGGGCAGTTCCCTGGAGCTTGCCGCGACTCCCGTTCGTTCCGGTTCTCGACCTTTGAAAGGCAAAGGTGACTAATACGGCTTTTCAAGGTTCTCGCCGTCCAGAAAAAGATCCCAGACTTTTTTCATCGCCTCGGGCGTATGTCCGCCCTGAGTTTCATAGACCCGTTCCGCCGGGAGAATCTGGCCAAGCAACCGATGGGCGGAGTGGAAACGGTCTTCGGTGCCGTATCCGAGATATATCGGCGGCCACGCCGAAGGATTTTCGGAATATTGCTTCAGCCAGTCCCAGAGCATTCGGTTCCAGTCGTCCTCGGGGTCGTACTCTCCAGGCGACCATGAACGAACGCCCCCCGACTTCGCGATTTCCTTGATCATGCCGTTTAACCCCAGAAAGGGAGAAATCAGGTAGACGCCTTCCACGTCTTCGGGATGGGATCTCAGGTACATCAGGGCGCCGAGTCCTCCCATGGAGGCGCCGACCAGCCAGACGCGACGATAGCCCCCGGCTTTGGCGGGATCGATTACATCCTGCTTCAGGCGCGGAACCAGCGTTCTGGAGAAATAATAGCCGAAATGGGCGTTCGGGGCCATCATGTCATAGGGAAGTCGCCGTCGAAGAACTTCGTCCACGAAGCCGTTTTCCGCGAAATCCTCGGGACTGCCTCCCCGGCCTCTCAGAAAAACGATGGCGCTTTCGCTGCAGGAAGGACCGAAGCGATACGTCAAGGTTTCCAATGGTTCGCGGCCTCCCCAAAAGACGCACCCCGAGAGAAACACGGCCGCGAAAAGCCCGAGCGATAGCCTTTTCGTTCGCCGAAAAAAGCCTATGGTCATGCTTGGTCCTCCTTTGTTTTCTTCAAATTGGCGATGATGTACGCTTTTGCGTGCTCCGAAAGCTTGCGCGCAAGCCAACAAACTGGTAAACATGCTCGACAGGACGATTCTCAATATCCACGACGGTCTGGAACGTAGGATACGAAATGGACAAGGTAAATTGGGTGTTATATTCGGAAAGGTCGGATGCGAGGAGCAAACGGTCGGGCGACGCGCCGTCGATCGCTTTCATTTTCGGAAAATTATTCGGAATATTCCGACATTTTCCAAGTGATCGCAAACGCTGATCACAAACTTGAACTGGAGTGCATTGTCAATGAATATATATCTGAAGGAAAAAATCGGCAACCCCGATCTTTTCGTCGGCCGGGACAAGCAACCTATTTCGAAGTGGAGGAAGGCAAAACCTGGCTCGGAAATTTCTGCAAGAATTTTTTCCTGGATTTCGTCCTGCAATATACGGCGTTCAAAACGCGAAACCCCGAGTATTTGCGGACGAAGAATACGGATTTTCGAACGGCGGCGGAAATCGTGCGCAAGGAAAACCTCGACTATCTGTCATCGACGGTCGAGCTGGTCTCTTCTCTTTATGAAAAAGAAGACGGAGAGTGGCTGTGGGACGTGGTCCGGGAGCTGCCTTGGAAATTGGCGTTCCAGCAGGACGAATTCATCGTGCAGATCGTAGACGAATTCCAGTACCTGAACAGCGAGTTTTACAGGGACAAAGGCTGCACGAACCTCATCGACGACCTCGCTTCACCGTACATGAAAACCGCCGAATACAAGAACGCCCCCCTGCTGGTTTCCGGCAGTTGGGTGGGTTGGCTCATGAACGACCTGATCGCGCTGCCCGGAAGGTTCCAAATGAGTTTTTTGGAAAACATGCCCGAAAACGAAATCGTGGAAATGGTTTTCAAATACTCCGAATATTTCGGGATACCGGTCACGGAAGAGGCAGCCTTCCTGATGGCGCGCCTGAGCGAGGGCAATCCCTTTTATTACGTCGGTTCCTTGTTCAAGTCCCCTTGCCCCGACAAGCGACTATATACGCCCGAAGACATTTTGCGGACGCTGGAGTTCGAAACCTTGGACGATCAAGGGATTGTCAAGAACACCTGGATGGAATACGTCCAAACCGCTTTCAACAAGGTGAACGACCGCCACGCCAAACGCATCGTTCTTTATCTTTGCCAAAATCGTCATAGGGAGGTGACCCGCAAGGAACTGCTCGAAGAACTGGATCTTCCGATGGACGACCGGGAACTCGAGAAAAAGCTCAAAGCCTTGGCGAAATCGGGGAGGCCAAGAGCCGTGATAAGAAGAAATTCTCCAAACAGGAGGCGGAACGGTTTCTGGAAAAAATGCGAGAATTGTCTAAAACGGAAAAGCTCGGCAAGCATGTCGGGTTCGTTTTTTCCATGTCCGGCTTCACGAAAGAAGCCTTGGAGTTATTCGGGAAAAATGCGATCGCGTGGAGCGAGGACCAAAACTGGTTGGCCGATTGAAGGAGAAAAGGAGAAAACCATGCGCACGATCATCGAGCCGTTTCGAATCAAAACCACGGAACCCATCAAGCGGACCACGCGCGAGGAACGCGTGGAAAAGCTCAAGGATGCGAAATACAACGTCTTCTACCTCGACGCCGAGGACTGCATGATCGATCTGTTGACCGACAGCGGCACGGGGGCCATGTCGATCCACCAGTGGGCCGCTTTGATGACGGCGGACGAGAGCTACGCCGGAAGCCGTTCCTGGAAAAAATTCGAAAAGACGGTCAAGGAAATCACCGGCTTCAAGCATATTCTGCCGACCCACCAGGGCAGGGCGGCGGAGGGCATTCTATCGCAGGCCCTGCTGAAACCCGGCGACGTGATTCCCAACAACAGCCATTTCGACACCACCCGCGCGAACATCGAGTTTACAGGCGCCCATGCGGTCGATCTTCTGTGTCTCGAATGCAGTCGCACGGACCTCGACATCCCGTTCAAGGGCGCCATGGATTTGGAAAAACTGAAAAAGTGCATCGCGGAAAACGGCCCGGACCGCATTCCCTTCGCCATGATCACCGTTACGAACAACACGGGCGGGGGGCAGCCGGTTTCCTTGTCGAATATCCGGGAGGCGAAAAAGATCCTGGACGAGCATGGAATTCCGCTTGTGATCGACGCGTGCCGTTTCGCCGAAAACGCGTTCTTCGTCCACGAGAGGGAGCCGGGATACGGAAATTCGTCTTTGATCGAGATCGCCCGCGAGATGTTTTCTTGCGCCGACGGGGCGACCATGAGCTGCAAAAAGGACGGGCTCGCCAACATCGGCGGCTTCCTTGCCTGCAACGACGACGAATGGGCCGAGAAATTCAGGAACCTGCTCATTTTGCGGGAGGGGTTCCCCACGTACGGAGGCCTTGCGGGAAGGGACCTCGAGGCGGTCGCCGTGGGACTCGTGGAGGCGCTGGATTACGACTATCAGGTTTACCGTCACGCGACCGTGCAATATATGGGGAAAAGACTGGAGCGGCTCGGCGTACCCTACGTGAGACCCGTCGGGGGCCACGCGGTTTTCCTGGACTCGAAACTGTTCCTTCCGCACGTGCCGCCGGAGCGCTACCCTGGAATCGGCCTTGCCAACGCCCTGTACGTGGAGGGGGGAGTCCGGTCCGTGGAACTGGGAAGCGTCATGTTCGGAAGAATCGACGAAAACGGCAGGGAAACGCCCGCGCCGCTCGAACTGGTCCGCCTGGCTTTCCCTCGACGCGTGTACACCCAGAGCCACTTCGACTACGTCTTGGAAGCGATCGAAAAAGTCTGGCGGGAACGGGAACGCATCGGCGGGTACCGAATCTCGTACCAACCGAAAATATTGCGGCATTTCACGTGCCATTTCGAGCCGGTACGTTGAAATCCCGAAGCCGATTGGATAATATAGGAAGGACGAGGAACCGAACACGCGATTACAAATTGCGGAAAGGATCAAACTGGCGATGCCATGAACTCCAAATCTACGAACGAGCAGGCGGCGATTTGCGCGGCCATGTCCGACCCTCGGTTTTATCCGGGCGATGTGGAATCGGTCGAGAGGATCGAAACCCATATTTCCCGTGTCTTTTTGGCAGGACAATGCGTCTTCAAGGTGAAAAAGGCCGTGGATTTCGGTTTTCTTGATTTTTCCACCCTCGAGAAGCGCAAGAGGTTTTGCGAACAGGAAGTTATATTGAACAGGCGACTTGCCCCCGACGTGTATCTCGGTGTGGACGCGGTCGCCCAAGAAGACGACCGCTTTTTGTTGAACGGGGAGGGCAGGACGGTGGAATACGCGGTAAGGATGCGCCGGTTGCCGGAAAGCCGAAAGATGACCCGGATGCTTGCCAAAGGGGAAGTCGATCAGGCGTTTATAGACGATCTTGCGGAAGTTCTGACGCGGTTCTACGAAAATTCGGAAAGAGGATCGGAAATAGACGAATTCGGGCGCCCGGAGGTCGTACGCGGAAACTGCGAGGAAAATTTCGTCCAGATCGCTCCTTACGCGGGCAGAATCGTGAGCGACCAGACGTTCAAACTTGTGCGCGCTGTCTCCATGGGTTTTCTGGAAAGACGAAAATCCCTTTTCGAACATCGCGTGAAAGCCGGCAAGATTCGGGACTGCCACGGAGATCTTCGCGCCGAGCATGTCTACATGGACGATGGAATCAAGATCGTCGATTGCATCGAGTTCAACGAACGGTTCCGATACCAGGACACCGCCTCCGACCTGGCCTTTTTAAGCATGGACCTGGATTTCATGGGCTACCCGCAGGTTTCCCACGAAATTTTGAAAGCCTACGTGCGCCGAACTCGGGACCGGGATGTCTTCAACCTGATCGATTTCTACAAGATCTACCGTGCCATGGTGCGGGTCAAGGTAAATTGCTTCCATATCGACAAGGACGACCCGGAGCAGACTGAAAAAGCCGCAGTCATGGCCGACACCCAACGGTACATGAAATTGGCGGGACGATACGCGGAGAAGATTTCCCGCCCGACGATCTGGGTGGTGTGCGGCATGGTCGCCGCCGGAAAAAGCACGATTTCCGATGCCTTGGCCGAATCTTTGGACATCAGGGTGCTTCGCTCGGACGAAATTCGCAAAAGACTGTTCGAAAAGGAGTCGCACGCACCCGCGGAGTCCGATTTCCAGAAGGGAATCTATTCGAGGCACGCAACGGGCCTGACATACGGCAGGCAGCTCCTGGACGCCCGAGAGGAAATCGAAAAGGGCCTGTCCGTCGTTTTGGACGCCACGTTCGGCGATCGCCACAGAAGGGACGAAGTGCTCCGCCTCGCCAAGGACGCCAAGGCCGGTCTTGTATTCGTCGTATGCGAATGTCCGGAACCCTTAATCAGAAAGAGACTCGCGGACCGGGAAAACCGCCCGGGCATATCCGACGCCCGCCTCCGCCATTTCGAGGATATCAAAAAGCAATTCGCGCCTTTCGACGACATCCCCGAAGACATGCTGGTCCGCGTCGATACATCCGAACCCGTCGCCCGCTGCATGGAATACATCCTTTCCGAGACGCGACAAGACACCAAACAATGAAGAAAAAATACCGAATGGAACGATTTGAAGAAAACCGAACAAACTAAAATATTCTGCCATACCAGAGACATCAGGATGCCCGTCTCGCCCGGCAGGTGGCTGGGCATTTTGGAGAACGTCCTCGAAAAGCCCGACAAGACCATCAAGGACAGCCCTTCGAAGAGAACGGCCAAAGTCTGCCTCTCCCCTTGGGGAGACGTCTGCGTCGCCAAGCACGAGTGGACGATGAAAAGGAAGCTCTTTTCCGCCGCGCAGCCTTTCCGCCGCAGAATCTTTTGGAACACCCTCCTGGAACTGCATCGAAAAGAGGTGCCGATCGCGACTCCGCTGCTTTACTTGGAGGTTCGAGAAGGGCCTTTCGTTTCTTGTTCCTACTTGGTCACCAGATGGGTGGAGGGAAAAAGTCTCGGAAGAATGGCGACCGAAACGCACGGGTCTTCGGAAGACGATCTCATGGAAGTCATAAAGCATACCACGTCTATTGCTTCGTACCTCCACAACCTGGGATTCGTTCACGGCAACCTGAAATGGTCCGACATCCTGATCGACCCATCCCGGCCGCTCGGAGTTGTCCTGGGCGATCTGGAAAGGGTAAGGAGATCGCAGTCGTTCTCCGATCACGGAAAAGATCTGGCGCGGTTCGTGTTCTCCTCTCGCGAACACGGGATGAGCCGCGAAGTCGCGGACAAGATCGTCAGTTGGTACTTCTGGGAAGCCGGGTACAGGCCCGATACTTTCGACAGTAGCCTTGTCAGGCAACTGGTCCGATGGGAGCGGAAATACATGGGAAAGCGCTTCGACAGACTTTAGAGATT
>CAZNTU010000057.1:10298-12330 GCA_964575975.1 uncultured Desulfobacteraceae bacterium | reverse complement strand
CGCCGGATTGCGTGTTCAAGGACGTCGTCCCCTATGTTGACTTTTTTTCAAAGACCGACTATTGCATAATCGTTCGGTCGCGTCGGAATTTCGGTAAATGGCGAACGATTTCCGAGCCTTGTCGGCGGAAATCCGGGGGATCGGAAATGTCGCGGGGAATACAAAGGGGAAAATTCGGAAATGAAAGCGAAATGGCTTGCGTGGGTTTTGATTTCGGTTTTGGCGGGGGTATCGGGTGCGTTGGCGGACGATTCTTTTGTCAGGAGGGTTCCGGCGGAAGGGGACGGGCAGTTTCGGAGGGCCATTCCGCCCGATTCGGGCAATCCATATCAACGGAACGAAGGCGTGTCCGTCCACGGAGGTGACGATCCCGACCTGAACGGCCGGTGGCTTCTTGCGGTGGGAATCAGAAAGTTCGCGGACACGAGGATTCCCGCGTTGAGGTATACTGCGGACGACGCCCGGAGCTTGGCGGATTATTTCCGGAACGACGGGGTCCCCGAATCCCAAGTCAGGGTCCTGCTGGACGACGACGCCTCGCGCAAGAACATACTGGCGGCCATCGACGACGTCAAAGGCGGCATCGGCACGGAAGACAGCTTTTTCTTTTTCTATTCCAGCCACGGGGCCGGAGACGCGGAGGGCAACACCTATTTCGTGGCTTTCGACACCATTTCGGACGAGCTTTCCGACACGGGCATTCCGATGCAGCACCTCAGAGACGTAATCAAGGGCATAGCGTGCAAGAACGTGGTCATGCTGGTGGACACCTGCCACAGCGGCGGCACGAAAGCCTTGGCCCCCCAGGACGAAAAGGCCTACGATCAAATGGTGCGCGCGGCCGGCAAGCAGACCCGCGTCGCGATCCTGACATCTTCGAGGACGCACGAGACGTCGGTCGAATCGGAAGAATGGGGCCACGGGGCGTTCACCTATTTTTTGCTGGAAGGCATCGGCGGAGTGGCGGACGATTTTCCCCAAAACGGCAAGGTCAGCGTGACGGAATTGTTCGACTACGTCATGGTGGCGGTTCCCAGGGCGACAAACCGGGCGCAGCATCCTTCGGGAAAGTTCAGCTACAACTGGCCGACCGAGCACGAACTGGAGGTTGCCGTCGGAAGAGTGATGCGCGGCGCAAAAGATATCCAAGGCCAACGAAAGGAGGATTCTCGGCCCGGCAACGCACAGCCTCCCGCGCAGAGCGGCGGAAAATGGCAAACGGCTTTCTGACCGTCGAGGCGATGTCGGTCTTCGGTAGCGCCGCCTTCCACGGCGGCGCTACCGGGACACGCGAGTTCTACGCATTAACCGCCGACCCCGTTCGCAGAGGTCGGAAAACTTTGGATTTTATTCGAAATGTACGAGGTAAGATCGTGATCATTAAATTCGGTATTGTTTTAACGCTGCTCCTTGGCTTGAGCGCAGCGGCCGTCGGTTTTGAAACCAGCGATTTGAAAGGCCCCGCGACGCTGCAAAAAATGGAGGGGCTGTGGGCGCCGGTTTCGAGGCTTCGCGAAGGAGGCCTGGAACTCGCGGACGCTTGGCGCGTAATCGGCATCGACGACGCGCAGTCGCAACGATCCTTGAAAATAGCGGCGGTGAAAAACTTATCCGGCGATATTCTGTACTTGACCAGAAAAGGAAAAAGCGAAATCGTCATGACCTTCGTGTCGTCCGAAGAAATCCTTTTCATTCCTCCTTTTCAAGTATACGTGGACTCGGAACGGATCTTCGAAGCCCGCGAAAAGGGCATGCTGCCAATATTGGCGGGCAAGGCCGGAGAGTATTCCGGTTTCAGCGTATTTTTGAACAAGGACTACGAAGACCCCGGGCGGAACCCGGCAATGAAGTCGTTCGCCGAAGGAAAGCAAGCCGTTTTCGAATTCGTCGCGACCGACAACACTGCCAGACAGTCCGCTTTTTCGCTGAAAGGCTCGAATACGGCCATCGCGGAAATTCTCGGGGCGGGGGGAAGTTATTAGTTGTTGGTTATTAGTTATTGGTGATTGGTTGTTGGGTGATTGGTTGTTGG
>CAZNTU010000057.1:0-10198 GCA_964575975.1 uncultured Desulfobacteraceae bacterium | reverse complement strand
GGTGATTGGTTGTTGGGTGATTGGTTGTTGGAGATTGGTTGTCGGTTAGTGGGTATTAGGCGTTGGGCGTATCCGCAAGATGTTTTGGGGGATCGCGCTTGACGTCTAAATATCAAAGGCTTTAAACCTTGAATTGGAATCTTTGGGAAACACGACATGAATATACGCTTGTATCAAGCATTGTTTTCGCTGCCCCTTGCTTTGACAGTCCTCGGGTCCGGCTGCGGACTCTCGAACAGACCACCCGCCGCCGAGAAGCCTTCGGTCGAGGTCGCCGCCCCCGAGCCCCCGCCGCCCTCGAAAGCCGAAATTTTCCGGGAAGTCGAAAAAATATCGAAGAAAGATCCCGATGTCTCGGCCTTGGACGAAAAGCTCGAGAACTACAAAATACTTCGTCGTTTCTGGATGGTCGAGAAAGCAAGGACGGAGCGTCCGAACAGAATATTTGCCGTAAAACCTCAGGCAAAGGCATCCAAGGAACGGATTGCCGAAGCGCAAAGGCGAAATCTGTACGAAACCAACTTGGCGAGCGAGCGTGCCATTGCATTGGACGAATACATTCGAAGATTGGATGCGGAAATCTTCGAAATGGAAAACAGGCGAAGCGAATTGATCGTCCAAAAAATCGAAAATAAGCTGGAAAAAAAATAGAAAGCGGTTGAACGCGTGGGGGTTAAAAAGAGGGGACCGCAAATTTCTTCGCGTTTTCCGGAACAAAACCCCTTTGAATCGGTCTAAACGGATGGAACTCGGAAATCCTTTGCACAGTGGAGGCGCGCGTGACGACGAAGATTTGGTTCGCGCCTTCCAGGCGGGAGACCGTCGCGCGTTCGACGAGCTGACGATCAGGCACCAGGACCGGATCGTCAATCTGTGCCGCCGGTTTCTGGGAGACTACGAGGACGCGTGCGACACCGCCCAGGATGTTTTCGTCAAGGTGCTGGACGCGCTCGACGGTTTTCGTTTTCAGGCGTCCTTTTCCACGTGGTTGTACAGGATCGCGGTAAACGCTTGCAAGAACAGGATCGATTCCCTGAAGTATCGTATCCGAAGATTCAAAGTTCGGATTTCGAACGGAAGGGAAGACGACCGGTCGCTTTTGGAAATTCCCGACAACCGACCGACTCCGTCGGCGAACATGGAGGAAGAGGAGCGAAGGATGCTGCTGCGAAGGGCGGTGGACAATCTTCCCCCGAAATACAAGGCCGTGGTCGTCCTTCGGGATTTGGAGGGGCTGTCCTACGACAAGGTGGCTGACGCGACCGGATTGAACGCGGGCACTGTGAAGTCCCGGCTTTCCAGGGGACGGCAGGCGCTTTTCGATTCTTTGAGGAAAATGCACGGCGATGAAGTGTTCCGAAATTAAGCCCGTTTTATCCGACTATTTGGCCGACGCTCTGGAAGGGGACGCTCGCCTTTGCGTGGAAGGCCATTTGCAAGGATGCGCCGATTGTTCGAAGGAACTGGCCCGGATGCGGGGAATGATCGCCGGGCTTGGACGGATCGACAGGGTTTCGGCGCCCCCGGGTTTCCTTGACGGTGTTCTTCGGAAAGCCGAAAGGAATAAAACCGCGTATGCCCGATGGCTTCGAATTCCTTTCGCGCCTCCGAAAATCAAAATCCCCTTGCAGTTGACCGCCATGGCCGTGCTTTGCATCTTTGTGCTCCATATCGTCCCGCAACGGACGGATCGAACCGACGCCCCGTACGTGGAAACTCAGCCAAGTCCTCCACTGCCGGCTGCGAAAAAAGAAGCCCTCCAAACGGCAGATTCGACGAAGGAAAGAAGAGCGGCCGAATCCGAAAAGAGAGTGGCGGTCTCGCCGATGTCTGAACCTGCCTCGGACGAAATGCGGGATAGAGCCGAACGGGACAATGCGGAGAGGTCGGCCGCCGGCGTCCCTGCCGTGTTCGAAACGACCGTCTTTCTGCACGTGGCCTCAGCGGCGTTCGAGAGCGCCGGAAGTTCCGACGCCGGGCAGATGCCCGGAGAGGCCCCGAAGCCCCCCCCGTCGCCGGCGCGGACGTTTTCCGCGACGCCCCCGCGCCGTGCCTCGGAAATCCTTTCGATTTCCCCGGGGGAAAAGGCGCCGCAATCCGCAGCGGACACTTCGGCAGGCGAGGAGAGAATTCGCTTCGAACCCGAAAAAACTTCTATTGAAGAAAGCGCGCGGGAATCCGGAAAAGTTTTATCGCGGGTGGACCAGAAGGCTGAAGGTTTCGCTCCCCGCGATATCTCGCGCCCGGAACGAATCCGGGACGAAGTCGTCAAATTGGCGGATCTCTACGGCGGAGTTCCGGCTTTCGAATCGTCCCCGGATTCGGAAGGAACGACCTTGAAAATCGGAATTCTTTCCGAAAACTTCAAGAAGTTTATGGAAAGACTCGCCTCTCTGGGCGTTGTGGAGGCTTCAAGGACCCCGCTGCCGGAAGAATCCTTCGAAGCGATCCTCGTTGAAATATGCATTGTTTACCCATGATAATACATACAAACGCATCTTACCTTTCTTGGAATTTGGCTCTTTTTTGAAGTCCGAGAGTTTTCCCTCGAATCGGCTTTTCGATCCCGACGCCGGATTTTTCGAGGGCCAGGATGCAGATTTTGCCCTTCGAGGATATCCGCACGCTCTGATTCGGCTTCAAGCAAGCCTCGTTGCCGTCGGGCCAAGTCACCAGCAGAGCCCCGTCGATACACCTTATTTCTATATTGCAGCCCCTCAACGACGCCAAATCGTTTTTTTTCAGGAAAACCGCGTCTTCTCCCGTCCCCGCAAAACTCGAAACGACAACCGTTGCCTTTCCTGTGGAATTTCCTTTCATTTACCGTCTCCTTTCCTTGTTATCCGGGAACAATAAAGAAAATCGGCGATGGAAAAAAGGACCAGTCGCGAGGAAAAATCGGTACACACCGCGTTTTTTATCCGACTGTTACCGATTTTCGCAGGCCAACTGCGACTGCCGACGCGAGAGGAAAGAGATATTCCGTCGTTCCGGAAGGCTTGCGCATCGAGACGAAGGGCATGGCGCGTCCACGGGGCCGCATTCATGGAAACCTTGCCAAATGCCGAACAAAGGTGCTATGAATGCCGCGAGTCCGAACGAAAATCGGAGACCGGCTCAACTCCAATTCGCTCGCTGGGGGCGGGGAGCTTGGAGTCCACAAAAAGAAACAGAACCCCCTGGAACCGTAATCGAACCGGGAAGGAAACGATGAAAAAAGAAGAAGGCAACGAAAACGTGACGACGCTCGACGATTCTGGAAGAAACAAGGATATCGCTCGGGAGCTGGAAATGCTCAGGGACGAAATCGACGGCATCGATCGCGACATAGTTTCGCTTCTGGCAAAAAGACTTGACGTTGTGGAAAAGGTCGTCTCCCTGAAAAAATCGAACAATCTTCCGGTCTACCATCCGGCCCGGGAGGAATACCTGATTTCCAACCGGAGAAGCCAGAGCCGGGCGTCCGGCTTGAACCCCGATTTCGTTGAGGAAATCTTCAGGTCCGTCATCCGCCAGTCCAGGATCAAGCAATCGAGGGATTTCGCCAGGAAAGGACTCAGACCCGGCGCCAAGGTGCTCATCGTGGGCGGCGCGGGCGAGATGGGCGCCTATTTCCGCCGCTACTTTTCAGAAGCGGGCTACGAAGCCAGAATTCTGGGCCGCCACGACTGGAACGAGGTCGGCCGACTGTGCGAAGGTATCGACTTGGCGATTCTGAGCGTGCCCATCGACAGAACCCCCGAGCTGGCCCGTGCCCTGGGTCCGAACCTTCCGAAAGAATGCGTGTTGACCGACCTGACGAGCGTCAAGGCCGCGCCCCTGAAGGCCATGCTCGAGGCCCACCGGGGACCGGTCGTCGGGCTTCACCCCCTCTTCGGCCCCACGCCGTCCACCATGGACAAGCAGATCGTGGTCGTGACGCCGGGACGGGACGATCCGGCCTGCCAATGGGTGGTGGACCAGTTCGCCTCCTGGGGGACCATCATCGTAAGGGCGACAGCCGAAGAACACGATGAAATCATGGGAATCGTGCAAACCCTGAGGCACTTCGCCACGTTCGCCTTCGGACAGTTCCTGGCCCGTCGCCGGACCGACATTCATCGCACCCTGGAGTTCTCGAGCCCCATCTACCGCCTGGAGCTTGGCATGGTGGGACGCCTGTTCGCCCAAGACGAAGCTCTCTACTCGGAAATCATTTTCGCCTCCCCGGAACGGCTCGAGCTTCTGAAGGACTACATGAAATCCGTAAACGAAAACCTCGACATGATCGAAAAAGGCGACAAGGACCTGTTCAAGAAAGAGTTCCGAAAAATCGCCGAATGGTTCGGCCCGTTCGGAGAGCAGGCCATGAGAGAAAGCTCGTTCATGCTGGAAAAACTAATCGAAAGGTTTTAGAATCCGTGCTCGATCCCGCTTTGAACAAAATACCGGAAAAAGTCGAAAACATCCATTTGATCGCCGTTTGCGGCACTGCCATGGGCGCGCTCTCGGCCATGCTGAAGGAATCGGGCTACAACGTATCGGGCTCCGACAGCAAGGTCTATCCGCCCATGAGCGATTTTCTGCTGAAAAAGAATATCGTCGTTAAAGACGGCTACAGCGGCGACAACATCGAGGAAGGCGTCGATCTCGTAGTGGTCGGAAACGCCGTGACCAGGGAAAATCCCGAAGCGATCGGGCTCCGGGAAAAGGGTCTCGCCTATTGCTCCATGCCCCAGGCGATCAACCATTTCATCGCCAAAAGGAAAAAACGCTTGGTCGTGACAGGCTGCCACGGCAAAACCACTACGTCGTCCCTGCTGGCGTGGATTCTGCACAGCGCCGGGCGGGACCCCTCGTTTATGATCGGCGGCATCCTGAAGAACTTCGAAAGCAACTATCGCCTGGGAAAAGGAGACTGCATCGTCTTGGAAGGCGACGAATACGATACCGCCTTTTTCGATAAGGGAGCTAAATTCCTGCACTATCCTCCGGAGATGGCCGTCGTGACCAGCATCGAGTTCGACCACGCAGACATTTTCGAAAACATCGAAAGCGTGAAGGGAGCGTTCAAGGCCTTCGTGGAGAAAGCTCCGGAAAACAGCCGGATTTTCGCCCATGACGACGACGACAACATCCGCGAAGTCGTCGCGTTTTCCAAATGCCCGGTCGGGTTCTACGGCAAGAAGCCGAAATCGGAGTGGCGACTGGGAAACTATGCCGTGAATCCCCCCGCGATCGTTTTCGAGATATGGGAAAACGGGAAATCTTTGGGCGATTTTAAAACATCCATGATGGGCGAACACAATCTCTTGAACGCGCTGTCCGTGATCGCGGTCTGCAAGGAACTGGGGCTTGGCAAGGAGGAAATTGCGGCGGGACTCGCGACGTTCAAAGGCGTCAGGCGTCGGCAGGAAATACGGGGGGTGAAGAACGGAGTGACGGTCATGGACGATTTCGCGCACCATCCGACCGCCGTAAGGGAGACTATCCGGGCGGTCAAGCCTTTTTTCCCGGACGGAAAACTCGTCGCCGTCTTCGAGCCGCGAACCAACACCAGCATGCGGGACGTTTTCCAGGACGCGTATCCGCAGTCGTTCGACGGGGCGGACGTCGTCTGCGTCAGAAAACCCCCTCTGTTGAACAAGATTCCCGAAAACATGCGCTTTTCCTCGGAAAAACTGGTGGAGGACCTTCGCCGCCGGGGAAAGGAAGCCTATTATTTCGAGACGACGGACTCGATAGTCGAATTCGCGGCGAAAATCTCGAAACCAAACGATTTGGTGCTGGTCATGTCCAACGGCGGGTTCGACAATATCCACTGCAAATTGCTGGAGAGCCTTTAGCTGGAAATCGGGTGAATTATGGGGTACCTGACTAATTTTTTGCTTTTGCTTTTGTCGGTTTTTCTTTTCGTGGTTTTCCTGCCGGCCAGAGCCTTTTTTTGGCTGAAAGGAGCCGGCAAAAGGATGTTCGGGAAATTCACTCTCGGCTCCGGGAAAGTATTGCGAATAAATCAGGAAGACCATTCCGTTCATCTCAATTTGGATGCGTTCGACGAAAGCGAACAAGAGACGATTCGCGACGAAATCGCCCGGAAAATGGACGAAATTCCGAGGTACGAGGGCGAAGTAAGGCATGCGTACGAATTGGGGGTGGCGAAGAACCCCGATATTTGCCCGAAATGCCAATCGCCGACCCGGCAATGCTACGCCAATTTCATTTACGCGACCCGGGAGGAGGTGGCGCGCGCAATGTTCGCGCCTGCGGGTTTTTTCTGCACCAAATGTCCGACGGTCGTCATCGACAACGAAATGATCGAAAAAGGCGTGACGAAAGGATTTCGGTTTCAAAGAGTCGTGGGCGTCGATTACGGCAAAAGGAAGAACCCCGACCTTTTCCTGACAATGAACGGAAAGAAGGCCGTCTACGTGTTCGACGAAAACCAGAACTTGGTTGGTCTCGAAACCGTTTCCGGTTCCAGTGGGCGTCGCTCGAAAAAAGCGAAAGCCAAAAGGAAAGGGAAAACAACTGCCGGAAAATGACAAAGCCGTCCTTCCGTCTTCAATACGTCGTTTTGCACTGGTCCTCCGCCTCGTTCGCCAACATATACATCATGCAGAACTGGAACCTCTCATCCCAACGCGACATCCAAGGTCATCATCACCGCAAATCCCATCATCGCCCCGGTGGTGGCGAAATCGGTGTGCTTTTCCATTTGGGATTCCGGGATCAGTTCCTCGACCACAACGTAGATCATGGCTCCGGCGGCGAAGGAAAGCGCGAAGGGAAGGATGGGCTTCATGTAGATCACGGACACGGCGCCCAGCACGCCGGCCATGGGTTCGACGACGCCGGAAAGCTGCCCGTACCAGAAGCTTTTCATTCTCGAGAATCCCTCCCTTCGAAGGGGTACCGACACGGCGGAACCCTCCGGGAAGTTCTGTATGCCAATGCCGAGAGCGAGGGCTACGGCTCCTCCCAGAGATGCCGACGGCAAATCGGCGGCAAGCGCTCCGAACGCGACCCCCACGGCCAGGCCTTCGGGGATATTGTGGATCGTGATCGCCAGTACCAACAGGACGCTTCTTCTCCAGCTCGTGTGGATTCCTTCGGCCTCGGATGTGGGAAATCCCATGTGGACGTGGGGAATGAGCCTGTCTACGATCCAGAGAAAAGCTCCGCCCGATAGAAAGCCGGAGGTGGCCGGTATCCATGGTGGAAGACTCGATTCCTTGGCCATCTCGATCGCCGGGGCCAAAAGCGACCAGTACGAGGCCGCGATCATCACCCCCGCCGCGAATCCGAGCATGGCGTCCAGCATTTTTCTGTCGATCTTTTTGAAAAAGAAAACCATCCCCGCTCCAAAAGCGGTCATAAACCATGTGAACATGGTGGCCAGAAAAGCCTGGAAGACCGGATGCAACTTCGAAAAATATTCCATTTGCATAGATTGCTTGTTCCTCGCATAAAAAACATCCTAACCGTCAGATCCTTCAAGATTCAAGACCCGGCCTCGAATCCTGAAACAAATATCTAAATACCGATTTTAAAGATTGCAATGACTTCGTCGAACTTTTTGTTTGCAATCCGTTCTTCTTTTTTGATAAAGTAACGTCAAGGTTAAGGGGAGACACTTCGAAAAGCTGAACGCTGTTCCACCGTTTTTTCTTTCGGAACAACATGGAAATGACGAACTGCATTTGCGACGAACCGGCGCGAGGAGTAGAGAGGGCGGAATTGCAATCCATTGCGGCACGCGCGAGGAAAGCCTGCGAAAAGCGGGTTCGCCTCGACCGGAATTCCGACAATTACGAATTTACAAGTGGATTCGCCAAAAGCATCGACGATATCGAGTGCAGACAATTGTTTATGATGGATGCCACGGATTTGAAGACTATCGAGGAAGCGGTGAAGGTTTCCGAATCGAAATTTCGAACGGTCGTCGAAAATTCTCCCGACGGCTTTTTCATTGCGCAAAACGGCAAGTTGAAGTTTGCCAATTCGAAACTTCTGGAGTTGACGGGTTTCTCTTTCGACGAAATAAAAGAAGAAGGATATCTCGACATTATCCATCCGGAAGACAGGTTTAAACTGGCCGAGTACCACCCGAAAAGACCGAATGAAGAAAAGATCCCCGACCGCTACAATGTCAGGGCATTTCGAAAAGACGGCACGGAACTGGTCGTCGAAATCAATTCGAGCGTCGTCCAATGGGAAGGCTCTCCCTCCACCTTGGTTTTCGTCCGGGATTTGACGATGCAGAAAAAAATGGAGGACAAGGTCAGACAAAGAAACAAGATGGAATCCATCGGAGCCCTTTCGGGAGGCATCGCACACGATTTCAACAATCTTCTTTCCGCGATCATAGGATACGCGGAGCTTGCCATGGAGGACATCGAGCAAGACACGACGCTTGATCGGAATTTGCGGGAAATCTACAAGGCCGGAATTCGAGCGAGAGAATTGGTGAAGCAAATTTTAAAGTTCGCTCGTCAAGGCGATCAGGAAACCTCGACCGTGCAGGTCCGCGAGGTCGCGGACGAGGCCTTGAAGCTGCTGAGATCGTCCATCCCCCCCAATATCGAAGTCAGGACCAACTTCCAAAGCGATTCCCTGGTCAAGGGCGATCCCACGCAAATCCATCAGATCTTCATGAACCTATGCACAAACGCATGTCTGGCGATGGAAGAAGACGGAGGCACTCTCGAAATCGAATTGAAGGACGAAACGTTGGACGAGGATACTGCAGACCTGTTCGAAAACCTTTCTCCGGGTGACTACCTGAAAATATCGTTTTCCGATACCGGCACAGGCATTCCATCGGGCATTGTCGCATCGATATTCGAGCCTTATTTCACGACGCGCCCTCCGGGAGAGGGTTCGGGAATGGGCTTGGCGATCGCTCGGGGCATTGTCAAAAAATACGGGGGAGAGATAACGGTTTCCAGCGAGGAAGGCGAAGGGGCCGAATTCAGGATTTATTTGCCCGTCGCGAAAAAAGGTCCGAACGAAAACATCCGGCAGTCGGAGGTTTTTTCTGGCGGAAACGAAAAAATCCTGTTGATCGATCGCGAACCGACAGTCGCGGGGATACAACGCAAAATACTGGAAAGACTGGGCTATAAAGTTACTTCCCGAACAAACAGCCTGGAAGCCCTCGAGTTGTTCAAGTCCGATCCCAAGGGGTTCGATCTTGTCGTCGCCGACATGAGCATGCCGAAGATGACGGGCGACAGGCTGGCGAAAAAATTGATGGAAATCAGGCCCGACATACCTGTCGTTTTGCAAACGGGCAACAACAATAAGATGTCGCGCGAGAGCGCAATGAAAATGGGTATCGCGACATTGGCCTACAAACCGATGGTAAAGAAAGAACTGGCCGAAACAATCAGAAGTGCTCTCGACGGGACGAATCGAACCTGACGAATCCTTCGAGCCCTCTGCGCACCACCGCCACGCCTCTTCTTCCGATCGACTTGACAGTATTCTGAAATTAAGCCTATAAAAGAACCGTTCGGTTCGGCGTCCTTTCCGAGTTTTTCAACCGTAATTTTAAAAGGGGGACGACACATTGCGACAGATAGCTTTCATGACATTGTTGTTTTTGTTTTTCGCCCATTACGCGGGCGCGGAATTTTACCGGTATACGGACGAGAACGGGAAGGTTCGGTATACGGACGATTTCGGAATGATTCCGGAAGACCAGCGTCCCGGAGTCAAGGAATATCAGGCTTACGAGACGAACACGACAAACGTCGAAGCGACACTTTCTCCCGGAGGTCAAAGCGAACCGGAATCAGAAAAGAAGTCGGATTCAGGCGCGGAGAAGTTGACGATAGACATGCACGACCGAGCGGCGGATTCAGGACAAACCGAAGACGAGGAAAAAAATTACGATTTCGACGCCGTCTATAAAAGTCTCGGGGAGAAGAGAAACTCGTTGGCCCTTGAATACGACGAGATGATGAAAGAAAGGGAGGAACTTGCGAAGCTCTCCGAAGGCGAGTTGACTTCGGACCAGATCGACGCGCGAAACGCGAAGGTTCGCGCGTTCAACGACAGGGTGAAATCCTACCAGGAGAAGAAGGAATCTTTCGAGAAGGAAATGACGGAGTACAACGCGAAAGCGATCGAAACCATGAAAAAGACCTTGGAGGATCACGAGACCCGAGAGTCGGAAAAGATCGTCGCCGAATAAGGAGCGGAAACGAAACGC
>CAZNTU010000056.1:0-29314 GCA_964575975.1 uncultured Desulfobacteraceae bacterium | reverse complement strand
GCCACCCCGGCGGCCAGTTTTCCCAAGGAAGCCATCTTTTCCGATTGCAAGAGTTGCACCTGGGTCTTTTCCAGTTCGGCCTTCATGCGATTGGTCTCGCGCATGTCGTGGAAAAAGCCTATGGTGGCGGCCTCCCGGCCGTTTTCGTATACGATGGCAGCGTTCAGATTGATCGGAATTTTTCCCCCGCTCTTGTGCAGGACATCCACCTTGTAGGATCGGAGCTTTCCTCTGCCGCCATGATCCGGACCGCGAAGCTTGCGCATGACCTCGTACTCGAGACGGTCGGGATAGATCGCGCGGATGTTCAGTCTCTCCAGCGCCTCCTCCACGCCGTAGCCGAATATTTCCGAGGCGGTTTCGTTGAAGACGACGATCTTGCCGTCCATGTCGGCGGCGATCACGCCGTCCACGGCGCTAAGAATCAGGTTGCGCAGAAAACCGTTGGAGCGTTGCAGCCTTTCTTCGATCTCCTTTCGGCTGGGCATGTCGAAATCCATGCTCACGAAGGCCTGCCCGTGGTCGTCGGTGGGTATGGGGTATGCGTACAGGCAGGGAAGCTTGTCCTGGTGGATAAAATCTCCCTTCTTGGTCCGGATGGAGGGGCCTCCTTGAATCTTTGCGTTTTCGACCGCGCAGTCTTCGCAAGGCTCGTCGCGGCCGTAGAGCACCTCGTGGCATCGATGCCCCACAAGCGCGGAGTCGTCCACGCCCTTCAGGTGGCAACTGGCGGCCAGAATTTCGAAATCGGGCGAAATCACGATGACTCGCCTCCGGAACGACTCGATTGCCTTGAGAAGGTATTGTTTTTCAGATTCGGAGCGCATAGGCACCTTCTACGACGATACGATAAAAAAACGGTTTAAAATAAAAATCTATGCCATAAACCGCGATGGTGTCAACGATTATTGTTTTCGATCATAGCGCTTTGATTTCACATTGTTTGACAACGGAAGTCCTTTCTTCTATAAGATTTTTTCGGGATTTAATGCTCAGCCCTTTCAAGGTAGTGCTGCTTTCCGTTTCTTTGCTTCAATATTTTTGCAGTCGAAACGCGCGGGGATAAGTGGCCCGAACCTTTTAGCTCCTTCCATAGGGCGAGCGGCGAATCGCCGCTTTTCTTGTTGTCCTCGGATCGTCTCGCGAAAAAATCAACCCCAATCTCCGCCTTTCCCGACTCCGGCGCAGGGAAAAATCCCTTGTGCCCTCCGTGTGTTATCGAATATATTCAAAAAATGGAATTCGATGTGGAAAGGCCGCGAATGTCGCGGCAATGCGAAACGCGGAACCATGAACATTCAATCTTCGAAAACATGCAGGAAATCATGCCATGACCGCCGAACGAACCGACGACAGATTGGAAAAGAGAGTCCGGGAACTGGAAAAGGCCTTGTCCGGGCAACGAAAAATCAACGGCGAACTGCGCGAAAGCCTGTCCCGACTCCAATCGCTGTACGATAGAATTCCCCTTGGTTACCAATCGTTGGACGAGCACGGAAGCTTCGTAGACGTGAACCGAGCTTGGCTGGATCTTCTGGGATATTCGCGCGACGAGGTTATCGGGAAATCGTTCGCCGATTTCCTCCCTTCGGAGTGGAAAGACCTTTTCAGGGAAAATTTTCCCCGGTTCAAAGCCGTCGGCGAGGTTCTGGGGATCGAATTCGAAATGATCAAAAAGGACGGACAAACTATACTCGTGTCGTTCGACGGGAAAATCGGAAAGCGTTCCGAATGCGGCTTTTTGCACACCCATTGCATTCTTCACGACATCACCGATAGAAAACTATCGGAAGAAAGGACAAGAAGCCAGGCGGCGGCCTTGAAGGCTATTTTCGACAGCACGCCGAACATTCTGGTCATCGTGAACAAGGAAGGCCGAGTCGAAAGAATCAACCATAAAGGGGCATCCTTTTCGGGAAGAAGGGAGGAACAGCTAATCGGGCTGCTGGGGGGCGAGGTGTTCAACTGCCTGAACTCTTTCGACGGCGAGGGTTGCGGCCGGAACGCGGTATGCGTCCATTGTCCGGTCAGATCGAGGATGGAATCGACCTTAGCCACTGGTATTCCCTGTCACGAGGAGGAAGGACGGCTGACTTTCCTCGTGGACGGCCGGGCAACCACGCTCGACTTTCTGGTTTCGACCGCCTTGGTGGAATTGGACGGCGAAAAAAAGACGCTCCTGTCGATCACCGACATCACGAAGCTCAAGCAGGCCGAGAAGGAAAAGGAAATATTGAAAGCCAAGCTTTTCCAGGCCCGGAAGATGGAATCCATCGGCAATCTCGCCGGCGGCATAGCCCACGATTTCAACAACATTCTGGCGTCGATTTTAGGCTACGCGGAATTGGCAATGATGGGGTTCGTGGAAAAGGGGAGTCCGTTGGAAGACTGCCTTCTGGAAATCCAAAAAGCCGGCAAACGGGCCAGGGATTTGGTCAGGCAAATCCTGGCTTTCGCCAGAAGGTCCAACGAGGAACGGAAGCCCATCCGAGTCGATGTCATCGCCAAGGAAGTTCTGAAGCTCATTCGTTCGACGATTCCGACGACCATAGAAATTCGTCAGCGGATCGAAAGCGAATCGACGGTCATGGGCAACGCAATCCCGGTGAACCAGGTTTTCATGAACCTCTGCACCAACGCGGCCCAGGCCATGGAAGACAACGGGGGCGTGCTGGAGGTGGCCGTGCGAGACGTTTTCATCGATCCGTCCTTTCCCAAGCGCGATTTGAAGCTGGAGCCCGGAAACTACATCGAAATAACGATATCCGACACCGGGGTCGGCATACCGGAGGACCTCGCCGGTCTGATTTTCGAACCGTATTTCACCACCAAGGGTCCCGGAGAAGGAACGGGCATGGGGCTGGCCATGAGCCAAGGGATTGTGGAGAGCTACGGCGGAAAGATCGTCGTCGAAAGCGAATTGGGAAAGGGCAGCGTCTTTTCGGTCTACCTGCCGACGACCCGAAAGGGGAACGCCCTATGCGCCGAAGAGGACGAAGATCTTCCCGCAGGCAAGGAGAGAATTCTTTTTGTGGACGACGAACTGCCCATTGCCAGAATGGAAAGCAGGAGACTGGAGATGCTGGGATACCGAGTCGAAGCGAAGACCAGTCCCAGGGAAGCTTTGGAGCTTTTCCGCGAGAAGCCGCACGAATACGACATAGTGATCACGGACATGACCATGCCGGACATGACCGGGGATCGGCTCGCGGTCGAACTTATGCGAATCCGGCCGGACATCCCGGTCGTTCTTTGCACCGGATACAGCAGGAAAATCACAGATGAAAAAGCAGCGGAAATCGGCATCAAGGCGGTGGTCTACAAGCCGGTGGCCATGTCCGAGTTCTCCAAAACCTTGCGCCGGCTGCTGGACGAGGCGAAGAATCCTGCACGGCGATCATCCCGCGGCATTTAGCAAAACGGGCTTTCGAAAGGATTGACAAAACGAGGCGGTTTTGTCATACCTTGTCGCCTTGGCGTGCGCCTTTGCCGTGGAGAAAACGGTCGGCCCGGTCTTTTGCATGCCTCGAATGTCGGCGGTTCCGGTATTTTTCACGAGAGCGAATATCGCTTCTTGATTTGACGTTCCGCAGTTTTAATACAACAAAGAAGGCGACCATGTCCGAAACCTTGCTTGGAATTTCAGCCTACTACCACGACAGCGCAGCCGCGATCCTGAAAGACGGAAAGATAATAGCCGCCGCGCAGCAGGAACGTTTTTCGAGAAAGAAACACGATCCTTCTTTTCCTGCGCAAGCTGTCAAATATGTTCTGAACGAATGCGGCGTTCGACTTGCAGAGCTTTCCGCCGTAGCTTTCTACGACAAGCCCTATCTGAAATTCGAGCGACTCCTGGAAACATATCACGCCTTGGCTCCCAGAGGGCTGGCGAGCTTTTTGTCGGCCATTCCCGTCTGGATCAAGGAAAAGCTTTTCATGCGCAGTCTGATCAAGGAGGAGTTGTCGAAGATCGGAGCGGGTCCGGTCCCCAAGCTCCTGTTTCCGGAGCATCATCTTTCCCACGCCGCCAGCGCTTTCTATCCGTCCCCCTTCGAAGAGGCTGCCGTCCTGACTATCGACGGGGTCGGCGAATGGGCCACTACCGCCATCGGACACGGCAAGGGGAACCAGATTTCGATCCTTCGGCAACTCGATTTTCCCCATTCCCTTGGCTTGCTCTATTCCGCCTTCACATACTATTGCGGTTTCAAGGTCAACAGCGGCGAGTACAAGCTGATGGGGCTCGCCCCTTACGGGAACCCGAACGACGAACAGGTGAAATCCTGGACGACGAAAATCCTGGACGAGCTGGCGGATGTTCGCGAAGACGGTTCCATCCTTCTCAACATGGATTATTTCGATTATGCGGCCGGCCTGAAAATGTGCGTGGACGAAAAATGGGAGGCGCTTTTCGGAATCCCCAAGCGGGAATCCGAGAGCGAACTGACTCAGCCGTACATGAATTTGGCCTTGTCCATTCAACAGGTCACGGAAGAGGTCGTTTTTCGACTCGCCGAAACGGCCAAGAGGCTCACGGGGAGCGAAAATCTCGCCATGGCCGGGGGCGTGTCCCTGAACTGCGTGGCAAACGGCAAGCTTCTAAGAAGAGGGACTTTCAAAAACCTGTGGATTCAACCGGCGGCGGGAGACGCCGGCGGCGCGCTGGGGGCCGCGTACGCGGGGTGGCACATTTGGATGGGAAAAGAACGGCGCGGGGTCTCCCTGCCCGACGCCATGCGCGGGTCGTATTTGGGTCCCGAATTCGGCTCGCCCGACATTGTCCGGGTCGCCAACCGCTACGACGCCGTCTACCGGCGCTTTTCGGATTTCGCCGAACTGTGCGACACGGTCTCGGACTTTCTGACCCTAGGCGATGTCGTGGGTTGGTTCCAGGGAAAAATGGAATACGGCCCCCGCGCGCTAGGCGCGAGAAGCATCGTGGGCGATCCGCGCCATCCGGAGATGCAGAAGAAACTCAACCTGAAAATCAAATACAGGGAAGGGTTCCGCCCGTTCGCCCCCTCGGTCCTGGAGGAGGACATCGGGGAATATTTCGATTTGGAATCGACCACTCCATACATGCTTCTTGTTGCCCCCGTCAGGGAAGACAGGCGAAACCCGCTTCCGGAAAACTACGAGAATGCTCCATTGTACGAGCGTTTGTACCACATCCGTTCGGATATCCCCGCAGTCACCCACGTGGACTTTTCCGCCAGGATTCAAAGCGTAAGCCGGAAAACCAACGAGCGATACTGGAAACTCGTCGACGCGTTCAAGAAAAAAACGGGGGTGGGACTGATCGTCAACACCAGTTTCAACGTCCGAGGCGAACCCATCGTCTGCACCCCCGACGACGCCTACCGCTGCTTCATGCGTACCGAGATGGATTGGCTGGTCATGGGCGAGTTCCTGTTCGAAAAGCGAAAGCAACCCCCGTGGAAAGAAGAGGAAGACTGGAAGCAAGAATACGAATTGGATTGATCGCGCGCGGTTGCCGCTCTGGTCGCCGCGATCGACGGCTCGAGCGAGCTATTGGGAGCACCCGGTCTTTCCGGGTACGCCTTGGTGGACACGCCTTCGCATTAAAACTATCCGACTGAGATATAATTCTGTAATACGGTACCATTATCGGTATTAAATTATCGATCCTTATCCGAAGACCGACATTTCCAGTCATACTCTAAAATAGACTGCGTGTAGAATTTTGGTTTCCGGAAAATTGATGTCCTTCGGTAATCCTGTGTAAAATGATAGCCCCTCGCTGAAATTCGCCGATATGCATTTTTCCGACACACATGTTCGTGTCTTGAATTTCGTTCTGGTCTCCTTTATATTTTGATTTTATATGCGCGCTTCATTTTTAGCATATTTTAAAGTTTTTCTGTTAGACGAGACGCAATGCTCGGTTTTTTCGACAATTGTTCGGAGCAACCGAGAATCTCGGACTGGGGATCGCGAATACGGGAGTATCATGGAACAAAATAGATTGGCAGGGGAAGAGGGCTTGGAACTGGCAGAGTTGCGAAGCCGGATAGCCGAACTTGAATCCTTGGTCGAACTAAGTCGCCGGTCCGAAGCGGACCGCTGCCAGATCGACGACAACCTGCCCGTTTTGGTGGCTACTGCCGGCCTTGACGGCTACTACAAAAATGTTAACGCCGCTTTCGAACGAATCCTTGGATGGTCCGAACAGGAGTCGCTTTCCCGGCCTTTCATGGAGTTCATTCATCCTGACGATCGCGCGGCGGCCGAACTGGCGTTCGAGCGGCTCCGGTCGGGCGAGTCGGCTTTCGATTTCCTCGACCGGAACGTCTGCAAGGACGGCTCGTACCGATGGATCAACTGGAACGTGATTTACTTGGTCGATAGAGACGTCGTGTTCGGGATCGGCCAGGACATCACGGAGAGGAAACGGGCCGAGGACGAACGCGAGCGGGCCGAACGGGATTTGCAGGCCAGCGAGGAAAAGTTCCGCAAGATCTTCGAGGAAGGACCTATCGGCGTGGCCTTGATCGGCTTGGATTTCACCGTACGGAAGGCAAACTTGCGTTTCTGCGAAATGCTGGGCTACACGGAAGAGGAAGTCGTCGCGCTCGGCATCGAAGGTATCACCCACCCGGACGATATAGAGGCGGATTATCATTTGGCGATGCGTCTCCGGAGGGACGAGATTCCCTTTTACTCCATCGAAAAGCGCTACGTTCGTAAGGACGGAAAGGTCATTTGGGGACAATTGACGGCTTCCTTGGCCCACGACGGCCAAGGAAGGCCGTTGATCGGCATCGGCATGATCGAGGACGTAACGGAACACAAGCGTTCCGAGGAGGCTTTGCGAGAGAGCGAGGAGCGATACCGGCTTCTCGCGGAGGCGATTCCGTTCCCGGTCTGGCGTTGCGACGCCGGCGGAGGCGTGATCGAGTGCAACAGTCGATGGTACGAGTATACCGGCCAGTCCCCGGAAGAGACCAGGGGCGACGGGTGGATGAATGCCCTTCACCCGGACGACGTCGAGCGCATTGCCGAAGAAGTGCGGGAGGACGTTCTCTCGGGAGAGGTCTATAAAGCGGAGTACCGGCTTCGCCGAGCGTCGGATGGCGGCTATCGGTGGCACATGGCCCGAGCGATCCCTAGACGGGACGCCGACGGAAAAATACTCGACTGGTTCGGCTGCGCGACCGAAATTCATGATCGGAAGCGGAAAGAGGAAGACCTTGAGTCTCGGGTACGGCGGAGAACCGCCGAGCTAATCGAAGCAAACGAGAGGCTCGAGAGGGAAATCGAGGAGCGAAAGCAGGCGCAGGAGACGTTGGCGCGGCGCACCGCGTTGGCGGATCGGCGAGCGTCTCAGCTGCAGAGGCTAGCCGTCGAACTGACGCAGGCCGAAGAGCGGGAGCGCCGGCATTTGGCTCGCGTATTGCACGACCATCTGCAACAAATCCTCGTAGCCGCGAAGCTGGAACTTCTGAAAATCAACTCGGACTTGTTCGAAAGCGAACTCTCCGCCGATACGAAGCGAGTTGTGAACCTGCTGGAGGAGGCGATACAGGAATCCCGCTCCCTCACTGTGGAATTGAGTCCTCCGATCCTATATCAACTCGGGCTTGTCGCGGGTCTGAAATGGCTCGGGGAACAGGCCGGGGACAATTTCCACCTTCCGGTTTCGATCGACGCCGACCCGGCAGTCGATCTGAAGGACCAAACCATGGCTGTATTCCTGTTTCAGGCGGCTCGGGAACTGATTCTCAACGCCGCCAAGTACGCTCGGGCATCCCGAGTGGCAATCCGGCTTTCGCCTGTCGGAGAGGATCGGATCCTGCTGACGGTCGCGGACGACGGCGCGGGCTGCAATCCCGACGTCTTGAACCCGGAGAGAGGGGCGGGAGGCTTCGGCCTGTTCAGCATTCGGGAGCGACTGGATTTGATGGGCGGCAAGATGGAAATTTCCTCCGGGCCGGGACAGGGCATGACGGTAAAGATCGACGCTCCATGCCCAAAATCGATAGAGTTGGCTCGAAGCCAACAAACAATAGCATAAACAGCATCATCACCCCACCCTTGACCCATCGTGTCAATCTTTTCCTTTCACCGACATCGGGTTTTTCGATAATCAAACTTCAGGACATGGATATTATGAATTTGACCCATCGATGATTTCCATGCGATAAGGCCCTTGCTGTCGGATCAGAGGAGATTTTCGAACGCCAAGCCTCGGAAACGCCTCCGTGTTCTCAAACATTCGGAGGGTCTCCGCAACCTCGAAACCGTTTTATTTGAGAACCATGTTTCGTGTTTTCTATGACGAATACGCGAGCTTGCTTGATCGCGCCTACAGAGTATCCCGCTGGGTTCTGGGGATCGTTTTCATATACGCCGGGGGAGTAAAGCTGATCGATCCCGCAAGTTTCGCCGTTTTGATCGACGCCTACGGTCTTGTGCCGGACATTCTCCTGATGCCTGTCGCCGTAGGGTTGCCCGCCATGGAGGTGGTGGCCGGCGCGGGCTTGCTTTTCGATGTCGAAGGAAGCCTCTCCACGATAGCGGCTTTGTTGCTCCTTTTCATAGCCATTCTTGGCTACGGCATTTGGATGGGGCTGGACGTCGATTGCGGATGTTTCGGACCGGAGGACCCCGAAGCGAAGGCGTATCACGGGCTAAGAACTTCGCTGTACCGCGATCTCGCCATGTTCGCGGGGATCGCTTTTTTATATGCGTGGCGTTGGTGTCGCCAAATAAAACCGATAAAGATATCGATATTAACGAGAAATTTTTTTAACGGACGGGAGGATGCAAATGTTTAGGAAGATGCTGAGGCTTTTTTGCGTTGGTGTTCTTGTTTTTGGAATCGCCGGAACCGCAGTCGCGAAAAACAAATTCGAGGAGGAATTGGATAAGGAGACCGACGCGGTGAATTTGGCGAGACAGTCGAACAAGGCCGGCTACGACTTGGTCACGACTGAGGAACTCAAGCAATGGATCGATTCCGGCAAGGACATGGTCATAGTCGATACCATGCCTTACAAAGACAGCTACAGCAAAAATCACGTGCCCGGCGCCGTACAGTTTCTGTTCCCCATCCCGGACATGGAGCAGTGGGATGCGAAGGAAACCGACGGAAAAACCCAGGAGGACTACGCGAAACTCTTGGGCGACGACAAGGAAAAGCCGATCGTGGTCTATTGTGGATTCGTAAAATGCACCCGCAGCCACAACGGCGCCGCGTGGGCAGTGACGTTGGGCTACAAGAACGTCTACAGGTACTCCGGCGGAATTTTCGCGTGGAAAGGCGCCGATTACCCTGTGGAAAAGGTTGAATAATAGGGGACGAGTGGTGCCTTTCCATGCGGGCAGATCTGGAACACACTGCGCCGCCGCGGAAGGCGGCGCTACCGGACCGGCAAGACCTTGGTCCCCGATCAAAGGAGCGCTATCCGCGCAAGTTAGAGTCAAGCTTGCAAAAATAACCGTGTGAAAGTCAGTTCGTTACCTGCCAGGAGCATAGGAGCATCTCTCCAAACATCCGCTGCAATCCATAATTCTACAAGGCTCGTGCCCGTCAATTCAGTTTCTTCGATAGATGTCGAATAGTGCCGTATAAGAAGAAAGATTGGCTCTTTCGGGTTCCTTCCCATCATACCGGGATGAAAAGGGAAGGGAACATTTCGAAACGAAAAAACTTGGTTTCGAACAGCAGTAACAATTTGAAAAAATCATTGCAATTTGATACGAAGTCAAGCGGATATTATCCGTGTTCCGAACGGATGCAATGATCGCATGTTTTGACATACCGGTCGTTTTTATCGTCAATCATAAGACATCTGAACTCGTAGAACTGATTCGAAACGAGGTTCCTGAAACGGAAGAGGCCATGTACAAAAACAAATCTATTTGCGTTGTAATCCCGGCGCACAACGAGCAAACCCAGATCGGCAAAGTAATCGAGTCCATGCCCGATTTCGTTGACCGAATCGTGATCGTGGACGATGCCAGCGCTGACGAAACCAAGAACGTGGTGAGAGCATATGTCGAAAAGAACGAAAAAATCGTTCTTCTCGAACACGAAGAAAACCAGGGCTGCGGGGGAGCTTTGGCGACGGGCTACAAGTGGGCCAGGGACAACGACATGGACGTGGCGGTCAGGATCGACGGGGACGGTCAGATGAAAGCGGAGGACCTGATTTCCATCGTCGATCCGGTGGCGGAGGGCAGGGCGGATTATTCGAAGGGCAACCGACTGTTTTTCGGCGACGCTTGGCGGATGATCCCCCATACTCGCTATCTCGGCAACTCGTTTCTATCCTTGTACACCAAGATCGCGTCGGGGTATTGGCATGTGGCGGATTCCCAAAGCGGCTTCACCGCGATTAACCGGCTTGCTTTGAAACGAATCGATCTCGACAGGATTTACAAGGATTACGGAGTACCCAACGATATTCTCATCAAGCTGAACATGTACGATTTCCGGGTAATCGACGTGCATACGAAGCCGGTTTACAACGTCGGGGAAAAGTCGGGAATGAAGCTAGCCAAAGTGATCCCCAGAATCAGTTGGGTATTGTTCAAAGGTTTTTGGCAACGGCTTTTATTCAAGTATGTCATCAAGGATTTTCATCCGCTGGTGTTTTTTTACTTGTTGTCGTTCGTGTTGCTGACGGCGGCCGCCCCGCTGGCGATCCGCCTTTTTTACATTTGGTGGACAAGCGCTAAAATTCCGAGCATGAACGCTCTCGCGCTCGTTTTTACATTAATCAGCGGACTTCAAACGCTTTTTTTCGGAATGTGGTTCGATATGGACTGCAACAAAAAATTGAAGGGTGTGGAGAGGGAGGAGAATTCATAATTGGTTACCGAATTCGGAGGCAAGCCCTCGACGTGGACTAAAAAGAGGAGCCCGGCGATTGACATTGACGGTGAATTGTATGAGCTTGGCTGGTATGAACATCATTGATTCGGAAACGCCTTTCCAATGCGGCATAAATTCCAACAAAAAACGAACGGCATTCTTGAAATAAGAGTCGCGCCCGACAAAATAGGAGACTTGGAGCATGTTCGGGCCAAGATCGTGAAAGCCGTTGGCGGCGACCTGACCGACGGATTTACGATTCTTCGCAGGTCCATAGACGCCCGCGGAAAAAATCCGTTCTACCTTCTAAAAGTATCGGCAGGGGATGAAGGTTCTTCCGAAAGCCGGTCTCTGTTAGACGCTTTAAAGCCGGTTTCTTCGACATCCAAGAGGGCGATCGTTGTGGGGGCCGGGCCTGCAGGCTATTTCGGGGCTCTCGCCTTGATCGAAAACGGAATCAGGCCGGTGGTTCTCGAACGCGGAAAAGATGTCGATTCCCGCCGGAAAGATATCGCGTCGCTCTTAAAAAAATCCTTTGTGAATTCGGAGTCCAACTATTGCTTCGGAGAGGGCGGAGCGGGGACCTTTTCCGACGGCAAACTGTACACGAGATCGACAAAGCGGGGCGAAGTCGGCAAAATCCTCGAGTACTTCGTGGAACACGGCGCCGATCCCGACATTCTCGTGGACGCCCATCCGCATATCGGTTCCAACCGCCTTCCCGGAATCATTCGTCGAATAAGGGAGACGATCCTGAGTCGGGGAGGCGAAATTCATTTCGATTCGAAAGTCGTCGATTTGATCGTCGACGCCCAAAAGTGCAGAGGGGTGGCAACGGAAAAGGGCGAACAATTTTTTGGCGACGCCGTAATGCTCGCGACCGGCCATTCCGCTCGCGGAATATTCGAAATGCTTGTCCGAAAAAAAATCGCGCTCGAGCGGAAACCATTCGCCATGGGCGTGAGAGTGGAACATCCCCAGGAGTTGATAGATACGATCAGATACGGCTCGAAAAAGCACAGGAAGAATCTTCCGCCCGCGACCTATCGTCTTGCCGCCCAAATCGACGGCAGGGGGGTATATTCCTTTTGCATGTGCCCCGGCGGATACGTCATTCCCGCGTCCACCTCCTCCGGAGAATTGGTCCTGAACGGCATGAGCATGTCGTCGAGATCGGCTCCGCTCGCAAATGCGGGTATCGTGGTAGAGGTCGGCCCGGACGACATTGACGGAGCATTGATCGACGATCCTCTTTCATTGTTGAAATTCCAGCATGAACTGGAGAAAAAGGTTTTCATGGCGGCAGGCGGCGAAGGCCAGACAGCCCCCTGCCAGCGCATGACCGATTTTTGCGAGAGCCGCGTGTCCATGAATCTTCCGAAGAGTTCGTATATTCCCGGAATCGTATCCCGTCCCGTCCACGAACTCCTTCCCGAGTTCATATCCGACCGTTTGAAAAAGGCCTTCAAAATTTTCGATGGAAAAACGAAAGGTTTCTATACCCGCGAGGCATTGATACTGGCAGTGGAATCCCGCACGAGTTCGCCCGTAAGAATCCCCCGCGACCCCGAAACGATGATGCATCCGCAAATCGAAAACCTTTATCCGTGCGGCGAAGGCGCAGGATATGCGGGGGGGATCGTTTCGGCGGCCATTGACGGGATGCGGGCGGGGGAGAGGATAGGCGTTAGGTATTAGGCGCCAGGAGTTGGGTGCCGGGCTTTAGATCCTGTGTATTAGGCTTTTGGCTTATAACGCCTGACCTCGTGTCGCTTTGCTTCTCAGATTCTCTATCACCTCCAAGACATTTTCCCTTTTGATCGGTTTCGTCAGGTAGTCGTCCATTCCGGCCTCGAGGCACTTTTCACGGTATCCTTTCATGGCATGGGCGGTCATTGCGACGATCGGGACGTGATTAAAGCCTTTTTCGCGAATTTTGGCCGTGGCTTCGAATCCGTCCATTTCCGGCATCTGGAGATCCATGAAAATCAAGTCGTATTCGTCGGGGGAATTCGTATATTTTTCGACGGCGTCTCTCCCGTTGCTCACGATCTCCACGGCGTAGCCCGCTTTCGCGAGCATGATTCCGGCCAATTTCTGGTTGACCGGATTGTCCTCGGCCACTAGGATGCTCAATGTTTTCGCGCTCTCGTCGTGGAGGGGGCTTCCGATTCTTTTCGACCGTTCCGGAACGGTTTTCAGCCTGTTCGGTTTTTCGAAGGATGTTCGCAGAAGGTTGTTCAAAAGGGAAAAGAGCTTCTCTCTTCGCACGGGCTTGGACAAGAATCCGTCGAAGCCGGCTTCCAGGCATTTTTCGTAATCCCTTTCCGCCAAATATGAAAGTGCGATCATGGGGAGTTCCCGAATTCCGTCCGGGGAACTTCTCACCTGTCTTGCCACGGAATAGCCGTTCATGTTGGGCATCTGCAAATCCACAATAAGGACATCGTAAGGGTTTCTCGAATGTATGGCCCGTTTGATTGTCGGGAGCACCTCGAATCCGTTTTGCAAATCGGTGACTTTGACTTTGACGGAGGACAAAATCCGGCTGAGCATGTCGAGCTGCGCCTGGTTGTCGTCCACGGCCAAGACTTGTTTTCCCGCCAGCGATTCCGTCGCGAAGGACAGCACGTCGCCCGCTTCGGCTTTGGCGAACCAGGCAGTGAAATGAAAGGTGCTTCCCACGTGAAGTTCGCTTTCCGCCCAGACGTTTCCTCCCATGAGTCCCGCGATCTGCTTGCAGATGGAAAGACCAAGGCCGGTTCCCGCGTATTTGCGTGTCATGGAGTTGTCGGCCTGATGAAAAGGCTCGAAAATATCCTCGAGCTTGTCCTCCGGGATTCCTATGCCCGTGTCCCGCACTTTGCAATGTATGAAAACGGATTTTTTGTTCTCTTCCGCGACGGTCATTTCCAGAACGATTTCGCCGGTCTCCGTGAATTTGGGCGCGTTGCCCAGAAGGTTCGTCAAAACTTGGCGGAAGCGCATTTCGTCCCCGCGCACCTGCGACGGTATCCGCTCGTCGATATGGCATAGGATCTCGACCGGCTTAGTTCCGATTTTGGGCCTGACGAGTTCGCAGACATCGTAGGCGGTCATCTCGGGCGAGAACACTTTGTATTCCAATTGGAATTCTCCGGCCTCTATCTTCGAAAAGTCCAGAATGTCCTCTATGATGACTATCAAGGACTCTCCGCTGGATTTGATCGTATCCACGAAGTCTCGCTGGCTTTCGGTGAGGCGGGTGCCGTAGAGCAGGTCGGTAAATCCGATCACGGCGTTCATAGGGGTCCTGATTTCGTGGCTCATGTTCGCAAGGAACTGGCTTTTGGCCTTGTTCGCCTCCTCGGCCTGGATCGCCATTTTGTTGGCCCGGTCGATTGCCTTTTCCAAGTCCTCGTTGAGGTTTTGCAGTTTCCGGTTTGCGTTTTCCGTCTCCTCCTTCGCCTTTTCCAGGGCCTCGCCCGCTTTTCTCCGTTCGGCGATCTCCTGTATCAATTTGGAGTTCGTCTTTTGCAGCTCCCGGTTCAACGCGTGCAGATTGGCGGTTTTCTGCTTGACCAACTCGTCCAGGTGGTTCCGATGGCGCGTCAATTCCTCCTCGGTTTTTTTCCGCTCCTCGATTTCCGCCTTGAGGTCCTTGTTCTTTTTCTGGATTTCCACGGTCAGTTCCTCGTTGCGTTCGTAAACCCATGAAAAGCGAGTGATCAAATCGATTTTTTCCTCGAGCGCCGCAGTTTTTTCGATCACCTCCTGTTCCAGTTGGTTCTTTCTTTCGAAAAGCATGTCGATGACATTCACCCAGGGTTTCCATGAAGGCGGGAGGTTTTTCGTCCCATCGAAGACTTCGTTTCGGCTTTTGGCCAAAACGTAGGTCATGAAAAATTCGCAAGGCCGGACGCATCGCACGACAATCCAGGCCAAGCTACCCAAGGATACGATTGTCGCAATCAACAAAAGCGCCGCTTGTTTTGCGCGGGATCTGACAAAGGACCAAAAGCCGGTCGGCACCAATTCGGTACGGATCAGTTTGAACCCGGATTGGTCCAGATTCGTGTAGAAAATCAATGTATCGGCGATCAGGGCCGTCGCAACGGGAAATTCGCGGATATGCGGACCCGACGCAATATGCGCCGCCTTCACGATTTCTTCCAAGGTCGGACCGGGTTTGTTTGCAGCCGAGCCCTTTGCGGCGGTAAGCGCGTCGTCCGAATCGACGACGAAAATCGATTCGTTGTTTTCGATCGGCAGGGCTTTGACAATCCCTTGCAAAACTGGTTTGGGGTTTTCCGACGGGTTGAGCTTCAGCCTTTGGTTCATAGTAGCCGCAAGCCTGGAAAAAGATTGGATTCGCGGAGTCAAGTCCGGGGAATACTGCCGGTACGAACCGGCGAAGAAAATCAAAAACGCCCCGATCAGCAGCGTCGAAGCCAAGTACAGCATTTGGACGTCCCGGGCAAGAAATTTCACGGGTCGGTTTTGTAAGGTTCCCATGTTCCTCTCGGTTTTTTTAGTCGCTTACGCCTTTGAAGCGGAATTGCATTTCGCACGAACCGATGCCGATGACGTCGAGTTCGTTGATCAAGGTTTCCGATTTGATCTTCACGTAGTTCAATTTTGGTTTGATCAATCCCTCGCCGGGGATCAGATAATATTGGGAATCCCTTTTTTGGATGATCGCGGCCGTTTTCCCCAGGAAGAAACCTTTTATTCGGATGTCGCACTTCCGGGACCGGCCCAGGGTGATCTCGTCCTTTTCCATGGAAAACGACGGCATTGGTTTGTTGATGAAAGAAATGATCGCCGTGGTTTTTTTGTCCGCCTTTTCTTTATTGGCGAGGCGAAGCAGGTTTTTCACCAGTTTGTTCCTGTGATCCCTGGTGTCTATGGCGACCGTTTCCCTCGTGCTGAAGTCGCGGAAGGCGGAGGGCTGTTTTTCCCCTTTTTCGTAGAGAAACAACAGTTTATGGCCTCCGATGGCGATGACGTCCTTGTGTTGCAATTGTCTAGACAGCACAATCTGGTTGTTGACGAAGGTCCCGATTTCGCTGAACTGGTCGGTCAGGACGAAATATTCCTTCTCGGCTTCGATTTCGGCGTGGAAATCGCTCGTTTTGGGGTTCTCCACAATCAAGTCGTTTTCCTGGCTTCGTCCGATTTTGAACTTCCTTCCGAATTCGAGCCTATGGATTTCCTTTTTTCCGTTTTTGTCCTGTCGCACGAGTACCGGCATGCATCCCTCCAATCCACATAATCGTTGGATTAAATCGATTGTTAATGTATACTTTAGAACTTATCGGCGGTCAATATCAAGATTGTTCATTTATTCGCCAACGGGAAACGGGAAAGACGAGAACATGACTGCAACCGACAAAATTCAGGAAATAGCAGGTTTCTTCTTGAACCTGTACAGGATTCAGCTGGGGGTAGAAAGCCTGGATTCCGCCTTGATGTCGTTCAACCCCTTTGAATCGGGAATCGGAGGGGCCGAACAAACTTTCGAATTGAAAGTGAATCGCAATGGAAAATGGCATGTCCGACGGATGGCGATCGCTCCTATCGGGGAGGGGGCCGAGAGCAAAAGCGCCTGCTACAAGGCCGTGTACGACGACACCATTGTCGTCAAAATCCCCCCGAAACCGATCAAAAGTTTCGAGAGCTATCTCGACGCGGTTCGGGCGGAACAAAAAATCGGTCGGAAACTCGGACCGGACATACCATGCCTGTCTCCGAACTTGAGCGCGATTTTCTCCAAAATACCCCATCTGGCCGGTCCTAACGAGAAAGAGCCGATCGACGCAGAAGAAATATGGATCGAAAAAGCGAGAAAATCGCCCGGTCTCCAAACGCATCTCAAAATCGGAAACACTTTTGTTTTGTTCATCGGCCTTTCACGCTACGCTTTTTTCGGCGACATATTGAACAAGTTGCACAACAAGGATGGCCAAGTCAAAGGCGAGATCGTAAAAGGAATGGAATCGACAGAGGATATGGAAGCTTTCGAGGCTCGCTACGGGGAAGGCTTGGACGATTTGTTTTTTTCCTTGAACGACTTGATACGACGGTTCGAGCACAGTCTTTCCAACCTGTTGAACCTCAACGACATCGAAGAAAACGAGGTGCCTTCGTTCAAGCGCCGCGAGTGGTTTTTCCAAGGCTTGGCGGAAAAGCCTCTGGAAATGGATCTGACCAGGTTCGACCCGAATTTTTCCGAGGAAGTATCGAACTTGCTGCGCCGTGTTTTCGAAGCGGAAAAGGATGTGGTCCATCAATACAGGGCAATGATCGAGTCGTTCGTCGGCGAGAAAAATTTCCATAGAAACGTCGCCATCGCCAAAGGAGTTATAATCAACCTTTTGAAACTGCTCTGCAATTTGAAGCGAAACGGCGTCGCCCTTCGCGACATGAAGCCGGAAAACATGTTTTTGATCGGCGAATCGCAAGACCCGGAGAACTATCTTCGGAACCCGAAAGAATATCGTATCGGCCTTATCGACTTGGAGACCTGCGCCAACATGGAGGAAGGCAAAAAGACCGCGCAGCCGCTCTTGGCGGGTACGCCGGAATACGGTACCCCGACCCATCTTTTCGAAAACGAGGTTCTCGAGTCCGTATACCCGGACTTGAACCGAATATTGATGCTTCAGGACTGGTACGCGGCAATCGGAATCGTATTCAGGGTGATCGTCGCCAGACCGCTTTTCGAAAAAACCGCGCAGCTGTTTCTTGAAATCATCCGCGTGAAACACAGCGCCAAGTCACAGGAAATTCCGCCGCAGCAGGTATTGAAGGACACAAGTTGGGCGTTTTGGACCAGCGCGGTGGAGGAATTCAACGAGAATATCTGCGGACGCGCGAGCGTCTTGAAATCGACCTGTCTCTGTCTGAACCGAACGGAATCGCGCATGCTCGCCGAACAAGTGGCGCTTGAAATGGAAAAAACGCAAAACATGTTGAAAAATTGGATAGGGGAACAATCGTTTTTCAAAAACCAGCAGACGAAAACGGATTTGTTGAAGTCTTCGGTGCCGGCGCTGAGAACTATGGCCAATTTCGCGCTCGCCAGGGAAAACGCCAAGAAGACCGACTGCAAAACCCGCCTGAGACTGACCCGGTTCTTCAAGGAACTGATCGGCTTGAAACAGAGGCTTGTCGATCAACAACGCTTTCTAAAGCTTCTTTACGAGAAACACGATTCCATATCGGTTTACGACCTTCTGGCGATCATGTTCATGGTGGCGTTCTACGCCATGTACGATCCGACGCGAACCGACAGGGTCCATCCGGAGGCGATAATCGGAGATTGATCGTCCCAACCATTTCCCCTCGAGCCCTATGACTTGTCGAGCAGATTCTTGACGATTTCCTCGACGACGGTTCGGACCAAATGGGGAAGAGGTTCCTTGACCACCCCCACGATTTCGACCCTTTCCTGCGTGAGTGGCAATAGAACCTTTACGGCGGAACTTGACATTACCGCCTCGGCCATTCGCGGAGTGACCTCTCCCAGCATGGCGTTCGCCCAAGTAATGGATATAGGGCCGATGATGAAATCCGCCGACGAAGCGGTGCGGCATATGGCGTTTTCCCCGGACGCCCCCCGGTTCGCTCCGGATTTGAGCATTTGAGCCGTCGCGATGGCGTTGGTCCCCAGCCCGATCAACTCGATGGATTCTCCGTATGCTTCCTTGAGGTACTTGATCAGCGTAGCCCCGATTCCCCCGCCTTGTCCGTCGATCACGCAAATTTTTTTCGGCAATTTGATATTCCCTTTTTCAAGTTGAATTCCGTGTTCCTCATTCCCCGATGATTTTCACCAATACACGTTTTCTTCTTCGGCCGTCGAATTCGCCGTAGAAGATGCGTTCCCATGTCCCGAAATCGAGTTTTCCATTACAATTTTTTAACCAACTGGTTGGCCGCCGTCAGAAGCGGGTCCCAAACAGGTCCGAAAGGCGGCGCGTACGCGAGATCCATCTGGCTGAATGCCTCCACCGTCATTTTGTTGTGAAGAGCCGCCGCAGCCGTGTTGATGCGGTGCGCGCAGCCCTCTTCGCCCACCATCGCCGCCCCCAGAAGGCGGCCCGTTTTTTTGTCGCCCGTCATTTGCACGCGAATCGTTCCTGCGCCGGGATGGGCATGTGCACGGGACCGGGATTTTATCGTTACGGTAGCCGGATCGAAACCGGCTCTCGACGATTCCTCCGGGTTCAAGCCGGTTCGGGCGACCTCCAGGTTGAAAACCTTGAATACCGCCGTACCCGCGACGCCCTCCAGTTCGACGTTGTTTCCGCAAACGTTGTCGGCGGCGGCCCAACCCGAGCGGTTCGCTCTCAACGCCAACGGAATCCAGGTCTTTTTTCCGGTTACCACGTGAAAAGCGTCGGCGCAGTCCCCCGCCGCATAAATGTTCCTGTCCGAGGTCCTCAACGCCCGGTCCACGGCAATGGAATTTTCCACCGAAAGCTCGAGTCCCGCATCCGAGGCGATTTCGCTGTTGGGAACTACGCCCGTTGCGACCAGGACCAAGTCGGTGTCCAACTCGAGATCTTCCGCCAAAACCTTCAATTTTTTCCCGGAACGCTCGGCACCCAGTATCTTGTGGCCAAGGAACAATCTTACGCGGTTGAATTCCAATTCCTTTCTGATCACGTCCGAAAGGTCCGTGTGCATCCAGGGAACGAACTCCCATCTCGGCTTGATCATGTCCACGTCCATCTCCAGGGAGCGCAAGGCCTCGCCCATTTCCAAGGCGATGTATCCCATTCCGACTATCACGACCTTTCGCGCATTGTGCTCCTGGATGTATCTCTTTATTTTTCTTCCGTCGTCCAGGCTTTTCAGCGCCTTGACCCCTTCCTGGTCCATTCCGGGCAGAGTTGACATCCGAGGTCTGGCCCCGGTGGCGATCAGCAGACTGTCGTATGGAATTTCGAAAGAAGCGCCGTCGGTCGTGCTCCCGGAGACCGTCTTGTTTCCCCTGTCGATTCTTTCCGCCCGATGGCCCGTATAAAGCTCGATGCCCTGCGTCTTGCGAAACGCTTCCGCCGAACGGACCACCAGATCGTCGATGGCTCTTTTGGGGTCCGCTATGTTATAGGGCATACCGCAGGCGCTGTAGGATACGTCCATGAACTGTTCCAGCACGGTCACCTCCATGTCCGGCCTTCTGCGTTTCGCCCTGCTGGCCGCGCTCATTCCGGCGGCGTCCCCGCCGATCACCACGAATCTCATCGCATTCTCCTTTTCGCGTTAAAATTGAATTCCAGCGGATTAAAAATCTCTTAATATCAGAACGGACCGGCTTGTCAAATGTTCATTCGGAAAAAAACGATTGACATTTCTTTCGGAAATGGTATGAAACGCGTTTTTACATACGCTTATTCTCAGGGCGGGGCGGAATTCCCCACCGGCGGTATCCCGTTTTTCGACGGGGAGCCCGCGAGCGCTCCTTTCATGGGGAAAGGAGGTCAGCAGACCCGGTGAGACGCCGGGGCCGACGGTTACAGTCCGGATGGAAGAGGATAGGGCGGCCCGCGACAATGTCGGCGCCGTATGGCGGCCGAACACGCCACTTGTCTGCTCAGGCGGCTTTATAGACCTACGCCCTGATTCTGGTAAAAATGCAACGCAAAAGGAAAGGAAACAGGAAAATTACCATGAATCAGAACCTTTTGGAAAAATTCGGCACCCCCTACGAAAGGGTCGAAAACGCTCTCGACGCGCTGTGCAACGCGAAAGGAGTGCTGGTCGTGGACGACGAAAACCGCGAAAACGAAGGCGACCTCATCTTCGCCGCAGAAAGCGTCACCGAAAAACAAATGGCCTTGCTGATCCGGGAATGCAGCGGCATCGTATGCCTGTGTCTTACGGAGGAAAAAGTTCGCGAACTGGATTTGCCTATGATGGTCCGGAACAATTCCAGCCGCTATCAAACCGCCTTCACGGTCTCCATCGAAGCCGCCAAGGGGGTGACCACGGGCGTTTCCGCGGCCGACCGGGTCGCGACCGTCAAAGCCGCGATCGCCGACGACGCCAGACCCGAGGATTTGCACAGACCCGGCCACATTTTCCCCTTGAGAGCCCGCGCCGGGGGGGTCCTCGAACGGCCCGGCCATACGGAAGCCACCGTGGATTTGACTCGGCTGGCCGGATTGAAACCTTGCGGGGTCCTCTGCGAATTGACCAACGAAGACGGCACCATGGCTCGCCTCGAGCAAATCGTGGCGTTCGCCGAGAGACACGACTATCCTGTCGTGACTATCGAGGACATCGAATATTACCGAAAAGCGCAGATGAAAAAAGCGGGATGAATTCGAGACTCGGCGGAGACTCCGTACCGGACCGGAGCAAGGTTTGAAATTCGAACTCGCGTCAGGGGGGGACGGTTCTCTTTCGGCCATTTTGAAATCGTTTTATCGTTGAAAGGAACTCCGAGCTGGAAAAACCTCGGAGTTTTCTTTCCGGGTTGCCTTTAATAACCGTCTTCCCCGGGGGTTTGGTTCCGGTAATAGGTCCTGACTCTACCGTCGAATTCAGATTCGTAAAGCCTGTCCCCCTCGGTTTCCTTTAGTGACGGGGCCTTTTTGAACGCTTGCCGGTCGATAGCCAACTCCAGCCCCATGCTGCGCGCTCCCTGTCTCACAAGATTCATGGGAACAGGATAGAGCCGTTTGTCTATGCTCTTCACAAGAACGTAATCGACACTTCCGCCTGCGCCCCTGTAAGTGTCGACCACGTTTCCCAGCTTTTCGCCTTCCGCGCTGTGGACCTGCTTGCCGATCAGGTCCGCGTCGATCCGGATCGTTTCGTTTTCGGGCGGCAAAGTGTCCGGCCGGTCGGCGCCGGCGACTTTCCGTTCGCCTCGCGGTCCTTTCGGTTCCTCCACTACGCCCTCTTCGCGCTCTGGCGAAGGCATGGGAATGGAAGCCTCGGGGTTCTGCCTTACCGCCATTTTCTCCTGCGCCACCTGTTGCTCTTCCTGTATTTCCTCTCTTCGAACGATATTTTCCTCTTCGTTTTCTCGAATTTCGTCTCTGTCAATCAACGCTTCGGTTCTGTCGGGCTGATCCGTGGCTGCTCTTTCTTCGTCCCCGCAACCCGCGAACAAGCCGACAACCATAGAAAGGATCGAAATCAGCAATATACTTCCAATTTTGGTTCTCATTGATTTTTCCTCCGGTCGGTTTTTTCGGATTTCGGCCGCTTCTCGAATATTGCGGCCGGTTCTGATTCGAAAAAATAGTGCGAAACCCGGAAAATAGAGAAATGCGCTGTGTAATTTTCGAAACTTTCAGGAAAACAAGCCGAGGAGATGCATGCAGATCACGACAAAGGGAGCGACCACGAAAAAAACGACAGCCGCAGTGGTTACGAAGAGTCGCTGCCGAATGCCGTCCATCGTGACGGCGATTCGTTCTCGCTCGTCCTCGCCTTGATTTTTCGCTCGGATCGTCAATCCCCATTCCAGGACGGATAAAAACACGCATGCCGATGTGTATAAGACTACCAGGAGGAAAAAAGTCACGCACAATACAGCCAATGATATCAAAATAACGGCTCCTCTCCTTATCTGTCCTTTCGGACCAGGAACAAACTTATGATGTGCGGAACCAGCAGGCCCACCCATCCGACGATGCCGCCCAAAACAACGGTCAGGGCGCTGACCACCGTGGCGAAAAAAACGAACAGCATGCGCAACAGCGTCTCGTTGACTCCCAGCGCGCGCCTCCTCGTCGCCCATGCTCAGCACGTTCAAATAGCCGGAGAGCAGCAGGAGAACGAAAATGCCAACCACCATGGGTCCGGCGACGGTCAGGACCGTCGTCCGGTCCGCCGCCGAAAGGCTTCCCATAAGCCAATAGACGATCGCGGGCAGCTGGTCGTCCGGGTCGGCGACATATTTGACCACCGACAGAAGGGACGTGAACAGCGCGCCGCTGACGATTCCCCCCAGGATCAGCATCAGCAGCCGGTCCCCCCGGTCCGGCATCGACATGGCGACGGCCGCCAGCACCGCCAGGAGGCCGAACCCGCAGGCGCACAGCGGAACGGCCCAACAGCTCACGGCCAGGATCATGCCCAGCGCGGCCCCGAACGACGCTCCCGCGAGTACCCCCAGGAGCCCCGGAGAAACCAGAGGGTTGACGAACATGGACTGGAAGACCGCCCCCGAGACCGAAATGGAAATGGGGCAGGCGACCAGAAAATTGCCGGCGAACCGCTCCTCGATTCGGCCGTCGATCAGTTCGTAAAGACCGCAGGCGCCGGGCCGGCCCTCCACTAGGCGGCAGCGCAGGGCGCAGATCGCGCAGTTTCGGCTTTTCACTTTCGCATCAGAATCCACAGCCCGATCTCCTCGTCGCTCAGAATTTCGTACGAATCGATTCCGGCCTTCTCCAAGGCCGCTTCGAACTTGGCGCGCGTATCCTCCCCGAGATTCCGCCGCACCCGCGCGCCGAACTTGTCCTCGCCCCGGTTGCGCGATTTCATTTCCTCCACGATGGCCTCCCTGATCTTTTTCGAACCGAACCCTCCTCCGATATACGCCGCGCCGCCGGGGGAAAGCACCCGCCGGATTTCGGAGAACGCGCGGGGAAGGTCCTCCCAGAAGAAGATCGAGCCGCGGCTGACGGCCAAGTCTACGGAGCCGTCCGGCAAGGGGATGTTTTCGACGTCGCCGCGAAGAACGTCGGCCCGTTCTTGCAGGCCGTATTCGTCTATCGTTCGCTCGGCGATCGCAGGATATACAGGGGCGAACACTTCGCGGGCGACGCGGTCGAATTGTTCGGGGTCGATTTTCGTTTCCATTTGTTGTTCCCTTTCCAATGCGTTCGGGTCCAATATCGATAGATCGGGTTGGCGATCGGCGCCTCGGACGAATCGTTCCTGTTAAAATGACGTATTTCGATAACATATGAAAATTTAAATTGTCAATTTAAAATTGAAAGACAGGTTTTCTCCTTTCGGGTTCGGGCCTACTCCGCTCGAGGCTTCAATGATGACGGGAATGATCGATGCCGCCATTGCCTGTATCATCGAGTTGAGCGACGATACTCGCAAACGCGTTGCCGAAATTAAAACCCAACCGGTCTTTTCAAACACAGGCTTGACATAAGATAGCGTATCCGCTATCGTTTTGGTATGAAAAAAGATATGTTGGACAACCCGAACAACGTGCTTTTTGCGGATCTTGTCGATGTTTGCCGCAAGCATTTCGGCGAACCGAGAATAAGAGGAAGCCACCATATCCTTAAAACGCCATGGAAGGGAGATCCTCGCATCAATCTTCAAAAGGAGGGCAAGATGGCCAAGCCTTATCAGGTGCGAACCGTGAAGAAAGCGATCGAGATACTGGAGGAACAATATGGAAAAAAACAATGACAAATACACGTATCGAATCCAATGGTCGGAGGAAGACTCCTGCCATATTGCGCGCTGCCTTGAATTTCCATCCCTCGCGGCGCACGGGGAAACAGCCGAACAGGCGCTAAAGGAAATCGAATTCGCGGTGGCCGAAAGCATCGAGTGGATGGAAGAAAATGGCGAAGAGATTCCGGAGCCATTGGGAAAGAAAAGATACAGAGGCAACCTGACCCTGCGAATTCCGCCGGAGAAGCATCGCGAGCTTGCCATCCGCTCGGCCGAGGAAGGCGTCTCGATCAACCAGTTCATTTTGTCGCGGCTGTAAAGAGGCCCTTTTTTTTCTCTGGATTTCAAACGCAATCCGGGGACGCAAGCCCGACGGCCGAAATCTATCGACGGAGGTCTATCGCCAACCATCCGACATCGACTCGTCTTTCCCGCTCCTCTCTCCGCGAAACATTCTTCTATAAAAGTCATATGATTTTAATAGATGTCATTTTCTCTGTTGACAAGAGGCACGTTTCTATTTCATTGTATGCAATTTTAAAAACATATTTGCAATCAATAAAGGGTGAATATAAAAACGCCTATTCTAAAGATATCGGAGAGGGTGGAAATGGCGACATTGAACGAAGAAATCGTAGACGAGGTTAAAAAGGGGATGGCCGTCGTTGAAATCCCCGGAATCAGGACGGTGGTCATATCTCTTGGCTACACGTTTGTCGAGCTGGACAACGAGATCATGGGGGGCTGCTTCACGCCAAGATCGAAAAGCGGATCGTGCGCCCACTACCAGAAAGCCGGCGGTCTGGCGCGGCGGGGGCTTCTCGAACTGACCGAACTGATGCTATCCGGAAACCCGCTGGAAAAAAGCGTCGGCATAGCGGCGGTCAATGCCGCGTCCCGATTGATCATGGACCAGAATCCGGAGCGCTACGAATTCGCGGAAAAGGATTTCCTCGATCCGATCCCCTTCGACGGAACGACGCCCAAGGTCGGCATGGTAGGCAATATCGGCCCCTTCATTCCCTTTCTGATGAAAAACGCCTCTTCGCTCGTCGTCGTCGACGACAATCCCGCGTTTATGCCCGGTTTGATGCAAAACGGCTACGCCATGAGCGGAAACATATCGGATTTGTCGGATTGCGAAGTGGTTCTGATCACCGGTTCCGCGGCTGCGGCGGGGGTCTCGAGGGGGTCGGCACCCCGCATTTCATCCGGTACGGAGAAAAATACACGATTGTCAATACGCCGCCGCCACGCGGCTGAAATCATTTTATCCGCGACATCTTCGCCAAGGAAGCAGGTATATGAAAAGGCAGAACAAAATATCTTCGTTCCGGATTGCGTTGTTCGTTCTCCTCTTGTTGTTTTGGGGGTGCGCTTCCGGCTCTGGAACCGGGACCGGTCCGTTCCCTGGAAATTCGCCGTCGTCGCCGACCCGCGGGCAATCGGAATCTCGCGTCCGATTGCGGGCTTTTCTGTAGAGCCTCCTCCAAGGCGACCCTGGACGGGGCGCCCCCTTTCTCGTCGTTTTCCCGGACCGTCTCGAAGCCGCCCGGCCCGCCGATCATCAAGGCGAGCCAGCCCCAAGGCGTGAAGGTCCTCGTCTTTTTGCCCCCGGTCGAAGGGACATGCTCGGTCCCGTTCAAGGGGTCGGTGTTTTCGCCCACGAAAACGCCTATCTTCGTCTCCTTCGCCTTGGGAAAAAGGGAGACGCCGTAGCTGGAAAGCAATTTTTCGATTCTCTCGCCTTCGCGGGCTACATGCACGGAGGCGATCAAGGCGTGGGTCTTGCCTCCGCCGAAACCGGTCTCGAGATAATGGACGGGGTTCGCGCCGGTTATCCCGGCAAGCCTTTCCGCGGCATCTTTTAAAAGCAGCTTCAGGTTTTGCGTCGAGTACGTCTGTAAAAAGAACTTTTCCGGTTCCGCGTAGTCCGGATGGGCTTTTCCGGCGACTACGTCCCAAAGGTCGGCGGCAAAGATGGAATCGGGAAGTTGTCCGGCCAGAATTTCCGGCCTGGGTGCGCAGGTCTCGAATATTTTGACCATCATTGATGCTCCCGGCCCATGCTATTGTAAACACAAATTCGCGGTGAAGCCCTTCAATCGTCCGGGCGACGAGTTGCGACGGGTGAAATGACGGAATTCCGCGACCAGAATGTTTTCATTCGTTTCCTACATTTTTTAGAAAGCTCGCTTGATTTCGAACACGCTTCAAATTGTTTTCGCTAACCATATATGGTTTCGATCGGATGTTCAACGACAAAAAGCTGGTTCCTGTCTTGATTCCCGTCAGCGGGTTCAGGAATTCCATTGGTCTGCGGCCGGTCGAAGATTCGGAGCACGGCCAGTTCGTCTTCTGTCGTCTCCAGAACGGCGGCGATTCCGCCGTTTCGGACGACAAGCCTACGTTTTCCGGAAAGGGCCAACAAGGGATCTCGGGTGGCCATGAAGACGATTTTTTCCTTTTTGACCAGCAGGTCGAGGGCGCGGCGGCGGTCCACCCCGGCGTTTTCGATCTTGTCGATCAGCACGACGGGGGAGGCGCTCAGGCAGGCCACGTCGGCGATCATGAGGGCTCGGGATTGTCCGCCCGAGAGGGCGGTGACCGTCCGCAGCCCCTTCGGATTCGCGGGGCGGACGGCGGGTGACGATGTTGATCACGCCGCCGGTGGTCTCGCTCCCGCAAAGCACCGCCCCGGGTCCCCGGACGATCTCGATGCGGTCGATCATCGTCACCGGCACCTGCTCGACATCAAGGACGGCGTTGTATCCGGCGGCGATTCTGCGGCCGTCCAGCAAGACCAGCGAATGGCCGGGCCCAGTCCGCGAATGGAGACCTCCTCGCTGCGGCCCGCGCCGGTGACGATGTTGACGCCGACGGCTTGCCGGAGGACGTCGGCAACGGTTTCGGCCCCAAGGGCTTCGATTTCCCTTCTGGGAATAACATCGACGGTTCCGGGCGCGACATCCATGTTTCGCTCCGTCATCGTCGAGGTGACCACCATGATCGGCAGTTCGTAATTCTGGTTTTCCGCAGTCGCGTTCAAGTGCGCAGCAAGAAACAACAGAACGGCGAAAAGTTTCCATTTCCGTTTCACGTCGAGATTCAATCCTTTCTTGAATGGCATGCGCAGTAGGGTTGTCGATGGCGTCGTTTCAACCGTTAGAACCGCATGGAGACGCCCGCCCAGAAACTACGGCCCTGGCCGGGGTAGCCGCTGCTCCAGTCGTAGTCCTCGTCGAAAATATTGTTGGCCATCGCGTACACCTCGTAGTCTTCCAGGAACTTTTGGTTTATTTTGAGGTTCCAGAGGAAATAATCGTCCAGTTCTTCCTTTTCGGGCGAAACGGTGGCAAACACCTTTTTATCCTGAAGGCGCGCGCAATGTACACCTTGCGGCAGATGGAATCGAAACGGAGCGACTGAGTTGCCGAGCGGAAACGTACCCCGAGCCTTGCGCGACCGAGTGCGCGAATTGGACGACGGCCGGTGCGCGTACCGCCGAACGCCTGAAAATTTGTCCGTCGCCTCGTTCGAGATCGATCGCATCGTTCCTGTCGTCAAAGGAGGCGAAACCATCCTGGAAAACTTATGTCTGTCGTGCCCCTCGTGCAATCGACATAAAGGTTCCAAGCGATCGGTCGTCGACCGAAAGACCGGCGAAAGAATTCCTTCGTATCACCCTCGGCGCCAAGTATGGTCGGACCATTTCGAATGCTCGGAAGAATGGACCAGGCTGGAGGGGCTGACGGAGAGCGGCCGCGCCACGGTCGAATTGTTGAACATAAACAGGCCGCAAATGGCAAGATTGCGCCTCCTGTGGATTAAGTTGGGGGAGTGGCCGGAATCTTGAAATCCAGGTCTCCCGGTCTATCCCGCCTTTCTCTTCATGTCCAAAATGGTCCTCCCAGGTCGAAATTTTTCCGTTGACAAAAAAACGACTCGCTGATTAAGTGCGTCCGTTCGACTTTTCTCTACCCTGAAAAAGAAACGGCATCGTTACAATTCGTCTTGCAAAGGTGGAAGCACGGGAGAAACGGTTATGGCATCCGAAATGAAAACGTTCCGCGTAGCCTGCGCCGAGTGCGGCAAAAAATTCCATGTTCGCTTCGAGCTGGTGGACGAGGCGGCCGAGGGCCAAGGCGAAGAGGTCGTGGCCTGCATGTACTGCAACAAGCAGGTGAAGATTCCGCTGTCGAAAAAATACATGAAGGACGGCGAACTGGTTCGCAGCCTGAAGGTGGACCCGTGAGCGGCGCGGGAAACGAATACGACGTCCCCGTCGTTCCGAACATCGGGGAAGCCGACGCGGCCGAGCTGAAAAAGCTTACGGAAAAGCTGGATTGGCTGCTGGAAGCTCCCAGGGACTGGAACATGCCCAAGGCCTTGGCCGAGACAGGCATCCTGGAGGCCATCGGCCGGCGTCTTTGGAAAGCCGCCGGGCTGGACGCGAAGGACCTGCTGGAAAAGATGGAGGACGCCCGCGACGACGACGCCTGCGTCCGGCTGGTCGTCCAGGGGAAAGAACACTATGGCCTGCCTTGGGAACTGCTTTGGCACGAGCATCCGGAATTGGGATTTCTGGGCCGCCATTCCCGGTGCGTCGTCTGCCGCCGGGAGCGGGGCAGGGGAACAAGGCGCCGACGCGAGCGCCCAAGCCTCTGCGGGTGCTGCTTTTCATATCTTCGCCGGACGACCTGGACCCGGAGCGGAACCGCTTGGATTTGGAGCGGGAGGAGGAACTTCTGTTCATGGCCATGGACGTTCCCTATTCCCGGGGCGAAATCGAGATCGACGTCGCGGAGGACGGCTTTCTCTCCACGCTGGCGGACAAGCTGTTGCGACAACGGTACCACGCCGCGATCCTGAGCATGCACGGTACCGAGGCGGTCAATTCGGACGGCGAAAAGGAATGGGGCCTGCTGTTCGAGGACGAAACGACCTGGGGAAAAAAGCCCGTGGCCGGGTCCGACTTGGCGAAACGGCTGGATCAGTTGCCTGCGGGCCATCGTCCCGGCCTGGTCGTGCTGGCCGCGTGCCGAAGCGCCCGGGCCGGCGAGACGGCGGAGTCCATCCCGGACGTCGCCAGGCGCCTGCACC
>CAZNTU010000055.1:0-29738 GCA_964575975.1 uncultured Desulfobacteraceae bacterium | reverse complement strand
ACAGTCAAGAAATCGCAGTCTTCGCCCCTGATGGTCATCAATCTCTCCTCCCCCAAAGGCACCTACGACGCGACCTTTTTGGCCAACTACGCCTACATCAACTTGAACGACCAGTTGACGAGGGTGCCGGGAATCGCCAGCGTCACGGTGTTCGGCGCGGGGCAGTACGCGATGCGGCTGTGGGTGAAGCCCGACCAGCTCGCCAACCTGAACATAACGGTGCCGGAGATCGTGGACGCCATCCGAAAGCAGAACACGGTCAACCCCGCCGGGCAGGTCGGAGCGGAACCCGCTCCGCCGGGCGTGGAATTCACCTACGCCATCCGGGCGCAGGGTCGTCTGGAAACACCGGAGGAGTTCGCGCAAATCGTGCTTCGGGCCAACCCCGACGGCTCCCTGGTTCGGCTCCAAGACGTGTGCCGGATCGAGTTGGGGTCCCAGAATTACAGCATGGCGGGACGCATGAACGGCAAGTCCGCAGCCGTACTGGCTCTGTACCAGCTTCCGGGCTCCAACGCCATCGCGGCCGTCGACGGGGTCAACAAGCTTATGGAAGAGGTCAAGAAGAACTTTCCCGACGACTTGGAGTACACCATCGCGCTGGACACGACCCAATCGGTCCGGGAGGGCATAAAGGAGATCCTTCATACGCTGGTCGAGGCCCTGATCCTGGTCATCATCGTGGTGTTCATTTTCTTGCAGGGTTGGCGCGCGACGCTGATCCCGGCGCTTGCCGTCCCGGTCTCGCTGATCGGCACTTTCGCCATGTTCCCGTTGCTGGGGTTTTCCATCAATACCATCGCGTTGATGGGCTTGGTTTTGGCCATCGGCCTGGTGGTCGACGATGCGATCGTCGTGGTGGAGGCGGTGGAACATCACATCGAACACGGGCTGTCGCCCAGGGAGGCGACGCTGAAAGCCATGGAGGAGGTCTCCGGACCTGTCGTGGCCATCGCGCTGGTGCTTTCCGCCGTGTTCCTGCCCACTGTTTTCATCCCGGGCATCACGGGCAAACTTTACCAGCAGTTCGCGGTCACCATCGCCATCTCCGTCATCATTTCGGCCTTCAACGCCTTGACCCTCAGTCCGGCCCTTTCCTCCCTGATTCTCAAGCCGAAGAAAAAGGCACGGGGACCTCTGGGGGCTTTCTACCGGGGATTCAACAATCTCTTTGGAAAGGCAACCAACGGGTATGTCAGGCTCTGCGGTTTCTTTATCCGCAAGTTCGTCGTCAGCTTGATTCTTCTTGTCGTCATGACCGCGGGCATTGGCGTGCTGGGCAAAATGACGCCCGGCGGGTTCTTGCCGGAGGAGGACCAGGGATTTCTTTACGCGGGAGTGCAGTTGCCCAACGCCGCCTCCTTGCAGCGCACGGACAGCGTCACGCGCGACATTGAAAAGATCATAATGGGAACTCCGGGAGTGGAGTACTGCACCACGGTAACGGGCTTCAGCCTGCTGTCCGGCGTAACCAACACCTACAGCGGCTTTTTCTTCATCACTCTGAAACCTTGGCACGATCGAGAGAAACCCGAGGAACAATACTCCGCCATTATGGCAAGCCTCAACCAGCGCATGGGCCAAATTTCCCAGGGCGTGGCGTTCGCGTTCTCGCCTCCGGCCATTCCGGGCATCGGCACGTCGGGCGGCGTTACCTTTATACTCCAGGACCGAGCGGGCAAGGATATCGCCTTTCTGTGGGAAAATACCCAGAAGTTCATGGAAGAGGCCAAAAAACTGCCGGAGATCGCGCGCGTGACGACGACCTTCCTGCCGATCGTGCCGCAGATTTTCGTGGATGTCGACCGGGACAAGGTACTCAAGCAGGGCGTCGATCTGAGCCAGGTCTACCGCACCATGCAGACCTTCATGGGCGGCTACTTCGTAAACTATTTCAACCGGTTCGGCCGGCAGTGGCAGGTTTATATCCAGGCCGAGGGCGATTATCGAACCGATGCCGGGCAACTCGGACAGTTTTACGTGCGAAATTCCGCCGGCGAAACGGTTCCGCTTTCCGCCGTGACCGAGATCGAGCAGCGTTCCGGCCCCGAATTCACCATGCGCTACAATCTCTACCGCTCTGCGCAGATCAACATTGTTCCGAAACCCGGTTTCAGTTCGGCGCAGGCCATGCAGGCCCTTGAAAACGTGTTCGACGCCAAAATGCCCAAGGAAATGGGTTACGGCTATCTCGGCATGAGCTACCAGGAAAAGAAGGCGTTGGAGGGCGTTCCCGTGTCGGTGATCTTCGCGCTTTCGATGTTGTTCGTGTTCCTGATCCTGGCCGCCCAGTACGAGAGCTGGTCGCTTCCCTTCGGCGTGCTGCTGGGCACTCCGGTGGCGGTCTTCGGCGCGTTCGCCGGCATTGTCGTCCGCCAAATGGAGTTCAACCTCTACGCTCAGATCGGTCTCATCATGCTGATCGGACTTGCGGCAAAGAACGCGATCTTGATCGTCGAGTTCGCCAAAGTGGAATTGGAGAAAGGAAAACCAATCATGGATGCGGCTTTGGAGGGGGCGCGTCTGCGATTGCGACCCATATTGATGACGAGTTTCGCATTCATCTTGGGATGCGTGCCGCTCGCCATCGCCTCCGGCTCGGGCGCCATCGCGCGGCAGGTAATGGGAACCGGCGTAATCGGAGGCATGCTCGCGGCGAGCTTCATCGCCATTTTCCTGATACCCATGACCTTCTATGTCGTCGAAAAACTAAGCCATCGCGGAGGTCGCAAGGAAGTTGGCGACGCGGTTCCCGCCGCTCCGGCAGCGGCTGCCGCTCCGATCCAAATGACTGCAAAGGGAGGGGACAATGTTTAAGCGAATCGCTGTTTTCGGAATGTTGATGACGCTGTTTACGGGTTGCATGACAATGGGTCCGGACTATAAACGTCCGGAAATAGAAACTCCCGCCAATTGGAGGTTCGAGGACCAGGAGGCTAGGGATCTGGCCAACGCCGCGTGGTGGAAGCTGTTCGACGATCCCGTGCTGGATGCGATGATCGAGGAGGCTTTGGACGAAAACAAGGAACTTCTCGTTGCCACTGCCCGGGTCGAGGAGTTTTTCGGCCGCTACTTTTCGACACGGGGCGAGCAGTTTCCGCTGATCGACGCGGGAGGACAGGCGTCCCGGCAGAGCGTGAGCGAAGAGGGGCCGACCCCGATCTCGCCGAACGCGGATACCACGTTCGATTACTATGAAGCGTTTTTGAGCGGCAGCTGGGAAATCGATTTCTGGGGCAGGTACCGCCGCGCCACGGAGGCCGCCCGCGCCGAGCTTTTCGCCACGGTGGAAGCCCGGCGCGCCATAGCGCTGACGCTGGTCAGCGCGGTGGCCGCGAGCTACGTGGAGTTGTTGGCATTGGACAAGCAACTGGAGATCACGAGACAAACCGCGGAGACACGGCACCAAACGATGGAGATGTTTCAACTTCGTTTGGACAGGGGAATCATTTCGGAGGTGGACGCGAGCCAGGCGGTGGCCGAATACTACGACGCCCTGGCTCGCATTCCCGACATCGAGCTGACTGTAGCGCGGACCGAAAACGCTCTCAGCGTCCTGCTGGGCCGAAACCCGGGAGAAATTCCCCGGGGCCTTTCCATCGACAAGTTGAGCCTCCCGGAAGTCCCGGCCGGAGTACCCTCGGAAATTTTGGACAGACGACCCGACATCCGGGCCGCCGAGGAGACCCTGATCTCTGCGAACGCCCGAATCGGGGTCGCGAAGTCGTTGTACTTCCCGAACATCTCCCTGACGGGAGCCTTCGGCACGGCGAGCGTCGATCTGTCCGATCTCTTTTCCGGCCCGTCCGAATTTTGGAACGTCGGAGTGCCCTTGAGAGTTCCGATTTTCACCGCCGGGCGGATAGGCGGTGAGGTCAAGGGCGCCGAAGCGTTTCAGAAGCAAGCGCTTTTCAGCTATCAGCAGACCGTGCTGGAGGCGTTGCAGGAAGTGGACGACGCCCTGGCCGGCCGATTGAAATCGCAGGAAAGGCTCCTGGCCCTGGCCGGGCAACTGAAAGCGCTGGAAGACTACGCGCGACTGGCGCGCATGCGCTACGACGAAGGCTACACCAGCTACTTGGAGGTACTCGACGCCGAACGAAGCCTGTTCAACGTCCAGCTAATCTACACCGAAGGACAGAACGCGCTGATCCGTTCGCTTATAGATATCTACAAGGCCATGGGAGGCGGCTGGATCGACATAGTGGAGGAGGCCGTTTCCCCGGCTCCGGCCATGGAGGCGGGATTTGTTCCATGACCGGCGTGGTCGCGGTTGCGCAATGTCTCCTTATCGAGAACAAAATCGGAGCGCTGGTCAAGTACGATCTCGCTGCGGAAGAAGTTGCGCGATATGATTCTTAACGATGCAGAAAGGGGACGCGACGCGTTTCCAGGAGTGACGGGAATGCTGCGATCAACGATAAGAATGGTGATACCTCTCGAAAGGCAGAGCGAGGCATTGGAAATCCTGCGCTCGATGACCGAAGAAATCCGGTTCGAAGCCGGCTGTATCAGTTGCCGGCTTTACAAGGGTGTCGAGGACGAGCAAGCGATCATGTTCGAGGAACTCTGGAGGACCGACGAAGACGCGGTACGCCATATGCGTTCGAAAAAGTACCGCAAGATTCTTCTGGTGGTCGAGATGGCGGAGGAACCGCCGGAGATTCGTTTCGACACGATCACCGGCTCCAGCGGCGTCGAAACCATCGAGAAAGCGAGAAGCGTAGTCCAACAATGAAACGATCCCAATATGCGGACTTTCACAACCAACTCACAAAATGCAAAGGAGAAAAAATGGCAACATCGGCAAAAAAAAACGAGCGTCGTATTTTTACAACGGCAAGAAAGTTTATGGCGGCGGTCGCGATAATCGCGCTGACGAGCCTTGCAATGTCTTGCGCATCGACGGATACCCAGCCGAAAACGGCGGAAGTCGCTCCGCAGCAGACGGGTTTTCTGGCCGGCTACTATGAAATGATGCAGCCCGGGCCGGAAGGCGGAGCCAAGATGCGCTGGTTGAAACCGGGGGTCGATTTCGGAAAATACGACAAGGTCATGCTCGACCACGTGATCTTCTATTTCGACGAGAATTCGGAGGACAAGGGAATCGACGCGGAGGAAATGAAGGAACTGGCGGACGCCTGCAATTTGGAGGTCGTCAACTCCCTGAAAGACTCCTACCCAATAGTGGTCGAACCGGGCCCCGACGTCGTGCGGGTTCGATTCGCCATCACCGACCTCAAGAGGAGCAAGCCGGGATTGAGCGCGGTATCTTCGGTACTCCCCGTGGGCTTGGGCATTAGCGTTGTGAAGAAGGGCGCCAGCGGTTCCTGGTCCGGCTCCGGAGCGACAAGCGCCGAGGTGATGGCTTTGGACTCGACTACCGGCGACGTGATCGCCGTCGCCCAGGACGACCGGACTGCGGGATTCACGGAACGGTTCAGTAGCTGGGGGTCGGCCGAGGATGCTTTCCAATTCTGGGGGGAGAGAATCAAACTCATACTGGACGAGGCCCATGGCGTAAAACGATAGAAAGAGCCAAAAGACCTCCCGTTTGATCGACCTCCGAGATTTCACCATCTCGGAGGTCTGAAAATCCGAAGGTCCAACCCCGTAATCTGAGCAAAAAAAACGAACCCAAGCCGCTTGACGCGCAACCGCTTCAAAATTCGCTTCGCGCAGGATACCAAAACACCAGGAGGAAAGTTGACGACCGCGAAATTCCGGAGATATTCTGGTACGCCAACGAGCTTGAATATCCCTTGGCCAGCCAAAAAGAAGAGGCTCCACTGATTTTCATCATCGCCGGCACGGGCGGGGCCTAAAACTCGTCGAAAATGAAATATCTCCAGCGCGCCTTCTTCCAGACTGGTTACCATGTCGTTTGCCTCACCTCCCCGACCCATCCGAACTTCATCGTGACCGCCTCCGCGTCCATGGTCCCCGGCAATATCAGGGAAGACGCCAAGGACTTGTACCGGGTGATGAAACTCGTTTGGGAGCGGGTCGGGAAAAAGACAGGTTTTTCCAAGGGCTGTCGGTGTATCTCGAGGAGGCCGAGGAAAAGCTGGAAGGACGTCTCGACGAAAAGGTCCAAGCCATGCATTCCGCAGCCTAGTTGTAACAATCCGGCTCGAAGCGATCTCTATAATCCCTGCTCCATGTTCGTCCTTTTCACCCTAACTCGCATCAAGCGTTATCGCCCTCTCCAAATCCCGCCCTTTCTCCATTCTCCGGATGGATTCCTCCGTGATTTTCGTGAGGTTGTCCAATTCCAGGATATTTTCGGCCATTTGGGGAAGAGCTTTCTTGCGGAATTCGGAAATGTCGTCCAAGGCCCCGTTGATATCCACGAAGGCTTGCTTCAGCGTTTCCATGTCCAACTGTTGGCTGCTCGCCTGCTTGTGTATCGCCACGCCCTGGATTTTCAGCTGGACGGCCGTTTGGGCGATCAGGCGGTTGGTGGTGCGATTGACCGCCTCGATTTTATCAAGCGCGATTTTCTGGTTGGCCAGGGCGAGGGCGACGGTTACCGCGACGTTGAGGGCGTTGATGGTCACGTTTATGCCCCGGTCCACGCCTTTGATCAACTCCTTGTTGTTGCGGATTATAATCTCGATGGCCAGCACGCCCTGCTGGTTTACAGCAAGCTGCTGCTGAAGGTCCTGGATTCGCTGCCTGAGCGGAAACAGGATTTCGTCTTCGACGAATCGCCGCCTGGGATCGTCGGGGCCGATTTCCCGCTCCAAGGCGTAGGAAAATTTTTGATCGATCAAAATACCCAGTTCGATGGCCTTCTGGAGCTTGAAAGTCAACTCGCGCATTGCCTTCTGATCCTGGGACAAGGTGACGTTGTCCCTTTGGAGGACTTTTCTCCCCTCTTCCAAGGCCCGGATGACGGCGTCGATCACGGTCTGGGACTCCTCGAAGCGCGTGAAGAATTTCTTGAGGGGAGTTCCGATTCCGGGGATAAACCCCAGCGAGCGGGAAACCCATCCGGCCTCGAAATCGAATTTCCCCGGGTCCAGCTCCTCCACTTGGAGTTTCAGATCGACGAGCGACTTGGCCACCTCTCCCCCGTCCTCGCCCCGGGCGGCCAGTTTCCGGATCGGTTCCTTGAGCATGGCGGACCGGTAGGAGGCCTCCTGTTGCGTTTTGCTCCCCAGTCCTTCGACGGCCGCTACGTTTCGCGTTCGCTCGTCCTGTTGCGCGGGGTCTTCCGGGTTGAATTGCAGTACGGATTGCACGAACGAACTGGCTTGCTTGTCCAATGCCGGATCCGGTTGATCCGGGATCGACAAGGCACCGGGTTCCGGCAGGGCCATTTCCTTTCTGATCGAGGCGGGGTCGGCCAAGAACAGGGCGTGGCTGCTTTCCATCGTTGAGACGCTCATTGTTATATTCCTCCTTTTATATATTGGGTCAGGCGAAAATCTTTCGATCAATAGTCTTTCGAGTTGTATTCGTAGGCCTGCCGGGCCAATTCATGGAGGCGCGCTATGGCGGTTTCGAAATCGGTTGAGCCGAAGCGACGGTCGGTTCGCCATTTGGCGATCGCGGCCGAAATAACCTCCATTTCGGTCATGGCCTCCTCGTTTTTCGCGAGCAACCGGTTTACCTCGAGCAGTTGCGACTCCCACAAATCGAGCCTTTGCTGCAAGGACTCGGCCTGCTTGATATCCTCGGCGCTCTTTTCCTTCTTACGCCCGATATCCTTCAGGCGCTTTTTGATGTACCCCGGCTGGATCGAGCCCGCGCTTTTCAACAACCCCACCATGGATTTCAGGTTGTCCAAGACGCTCAGGTTCACCTGCTCGGCCGCTCCCAGAAAGCGGCCGTGGGTGATCTCCCCCGTTCGAAGCTTCATGCTCAGCAAGTCTCTGATATTTACGAACTTTACCTGGACGTTTTTCAACTGTTCCACGCCCTGTTCGGCATAGGTTTCCATGTCCCCGACCGACTTGCATTCCTCGAGCCCCGCCTCCAGTTCTTTCACGAGGTAAGCCTCGTACTCTTTTTGTCTGCGGTGAAGTTCCCGAAGGTATTTTCCGCCCATGGTCTGATGACGGAAAAAAATGGAGACCACGGCCCAGAGGGGTCCCAAAAGACCGAGTCCCAGGGCGGCCGCAAGCAAGACCGGAATCTCGAACAAAAAACCGACCACTCCGCCGCTGATTCCCAGCGCGACCGGGTACACGCTCAATGGATGCTTCAGGCCGGAATCCACCACGGCTTTTTGTATGGCCGCCGGAAGATACTCGTCGGGGGCCGGCGGGGTTATCGCGCGATCTGTAATTTCATTCATAAAAAATCCATGCTGCAAACCGTTCGATTCTATGAGCAAATTCTATTTGGACCCTCTGAACCCCTTCTCAGAAGTCCTCCCTCGCCAAGACCAGCTCCACCCTGGGAAGCCTGTACATCCAAGCCCGGCGCGACTCTCCCGGGCGCATGGCGAGAGGCTGCGTTCCGCCCAGGCCGACAACCCGCAAACGGTTCGGGTCCACGTTGTACGCCACCTGAAGGTAACGGGCGGCGGAATCGGCTCGCTCGGACGAAAGACGCATGTTTTCGTCGGAGTCGCCTCGGGAGTCCGTGTGGCCTTTGATCACGACCCGGAAATTCGGATAGTGCTTCAATCTTTCCACGGCCTGGTCGATCACCTTCTTGGCGATCAGGTCCAGCTCCGACGCGCCCTGCTGGAAAACGATGGGATCGATTTTAAGCGTCCCGACCTCCTTGAGCGCATTCCACTGTTCCTCGGACAGGGAGGAGAACCGCGCCTCCAAAGAGCCGACAGAGCCTGCCGTCAGGGGCGTTTCTGTCGGGGTCGGAAAACCGGCCGCCCCCTTCGAGAAAATTTCCTCCAGGAAATTGCTGTTGGTCAACCGGTACGGATCGTCGCCGGGAACGGGGCTTTTGGAGAAGTCGCCCGCGCCTTGCAAAATCTTCGCGGCGGCGAGGATGGCGTCGGCAAGTCCCTCGTTTGCATATCTTCCCGGAGCGGAGACGCCGAACCAGTTTTCGCAGTTCTCGTTGAAATTGACCCAATGAACACCTTTCAGCATGGACTCGACTTTTTCCTCGGAAAGGCCGGTGTGCTTTTCCACATGCTTTTTCAGCAAATCGGGGTCGGACCGGTACTTCTTGAGAACGCGGAAATAGTTGCCCAGCAAGACGCTTATCGTTTCCGGGTTTTTGGCGATGGTTTTTCTTCCTGCTACGAGAATGTCCACGATCAGGCGCTCCGTGTCCTCGGTGCCCAGGATTTTGACGATGTTGTCGTCGGACAACGCTCGCGACACGTCCGGCTCCCAGCATACGGCGACGTCCGCCTGGCCGCTCAAGAGCTTTTCCATCGCCTTTTGGGAACCTTCGGTTTCGATCCGGAGAGAACTCGACGGAAGCAACTCAGGCGCGGAGAAGTGTTCCGCGGCCGCCTTTAGCAAATGGTGGCTGGGGCTGTTCGGAGTGAACGCCACCCGGATGTCCGAACGCCCCTTGATGCCGTCCAGGCCCGCGACTTTGCTCTTGACCGCCAGGATCGCGTCGCCGCCCTTGCTTTCGTCGATCACCATGACGATCGCTCCGGGATAGTTCAGGTCCGCGGCGTTCAAAATGAAGGAGTCCACGGTCGCGACCGCGAAATCGATCTCGCCGTTCTTCAATCGTTTCATTCTGGCGGCGTAGTCGGCATCGTCGTCCTCGCAGACCAGAACATAGCCCGACCGCCTCATGGCCTCCTTCATCTCGGGCGAGTTCAACACGAAGTATCCCACCCAATTGTCGAGCGCCACGCGAATCTTGCCTTTGGTCTTGTCGGCGTCGGTCGTTTCCTTCTGTCGAAAATCCTCGAACAACGGGAGCATCAGTTTGACCCCGAAAGCCCCGATTACCGTGATAACGACGATCAACAGCGCTCCGACGATCGTTCTGTTCATTCCGGGCACTCCTTTTTTCGATTAGGCGATTTCAGGGCTTCTCGAATTCCGCTGGATCGAAGGACTCGGATTCGGCCAGGACATTCTCCAAACCTTTGGCCAGCTGTTCCGGATTGTCGGCCGCTTTGTAGACGGTTCTTCCCGGCTGGTTCAAAGAGTGCCGTTCCCCTATGCAGAAGCCGATGCTGTAAATGGTGAGAGGCGTTCTGGCCAGGACCGCGTCGACTGTCCTTTGCAGCTTTTGCTCGTCGTTCGCGATGCCGTCGGTGACCACCACGATGGTGTATTCTCCGTATCCCAGCTGCTTTCGGGCCTGCGCGGTCAACTCCTTGTAGGCGTACAGGATGGCGTCGGAAAGGGGCGTGCCTCCGCCCGCGTTTATCGACCTCACAGTTCTCTCGAACTCGTCGCGGGGGCCGTTGCCCATGGGCAGAGTCGAGCTTGTGTCGTTGTGAAAGGCGTAAAGTCCCAAGTTGGCGTCCGGCGGGACGCTTGCCGCCCACTGCACGACCGTGTCCTTGGCGACGTCGATTTTCGGCCTTCCTCCCGAGCAACCGCTTTCGGACATGCTTCCGGAGCCGTCGAACACCAGGAAATAATTTTTGGCAAGAAGGTTGTCGGCAAGCTCCAGGTTGCTGTCGCCGTCCTTCAGAAAAGGCCATGCGTCAGGGGACTTGGAAGCGCTTTTCGAACCCGTTTCGGCGGGGGGCGGAGAACTGGAAACAGAAGGCTGGATGGCCGGGGGATTGGTCGGAGGCGGCGAAGGAGCATCGCCGCAGCCAGAGCCGAAAAATGCCGCAAGCACGACCAGGGACGTCAATTTTCGCAAGGTTTTCATTTGTGGTCTCCTTTTTTTAATCCAAAGGTACGAACGCTTCGTCTTCGGCCTCGATCTGGATGATCCTGAAAACCACCCGCATATTGCCCAGCCACTCCTCGTTGGTTTTCGGACTGGAGTATTTGGGCTGGCTTATGCCGTGTCCCACGACGGAGAACTGGGTCTCGTCCAAGGGAACGCCCGAGGCGCTCGCGAAGCGGATCACGCTGTTCCTGACGGATATGGCTCTGCTCATGCTGAGGTTCTTTGCGGCCTGGATGGTTCTTTTCAGTTCGATCTGGGAGGCCCCTTTCTGTTCCAGCCGGCTGTGCTTGTGGGGATCGCTGTGGCCTTCCACGGCGATGACGGCCCCTCCGTAGGCCGCAGCCAGTTCCACCACCTTTTGGAAGGCGTCCGAGTAAAGCTCTTCGGTAAACTCCTTCTGGTTGGGCTGGAAATTGATTTCGAAGCTGAACAGTTCGCCCTCGCCCAAGGTACCCAGCGCCTGTTTCTTTGCGACCACGCGCGCGACCGCCTCCGCCTTGAACTTGGGGGACTCGACGTCGTCCACGCCGGTCAACCCGGCCCTAAGTTCGTCGTAGTTGAAGCGGGCCTGCTCCACAGGGTTTTTTTTACCCAACAATCCCATGGAAACAAAGGAGGATTGAATTTCGTCCACCAGGTTGGGAAGGTTCCGGGGCCATTTTTCGTCGCCGAAAAATTTCACGTTGCCCCTGAACTCGACGAATTCGCAGTCCCCGTAGAGAGCTTCCGCGTCTGCGGCGGCCTGCTCGCTGTCAAGCAGGATTTTGGCCGAGGCGGTCGCGATCTGCTTGTACGCGGCTGTTTCGCTCTGTTTGTTCTTGAAGAGTTCCTTCAGTTCCTGGGTGGCCAAGAGGAGCCCGTGGGCGAAATTTTGCACCAGCTTTTGATTCGATTGGAAAAAGTCGCTTCTCACCGCGTAGACGTCCGCGATGATCCGGTTGGCGGTTTTCGTGGAAAGCATGATGCGGGCGCCCTTTACGGAGCCCTCCGCGCCCGTGCCGACAGTCCCGTTCGATGTCAGCATGAGGCCGTCGGGGATGATGGCGAAAGCGGCGTCCACGCCCGGATCGTAGAGGGCTTCGGCAGGCGTGTTGTCTGTGCCGGTCAAGTCGGGGGTCCACTTGATCTTGACGTCCTTCATGGACAGGCCCGCGTCCTTGAGGATTTTCGCCATGTAGTCCACGTGGGGGCCGTAGGCTTGCAAGGCAACGGTCTTGCCCTTGAGGTCCTTTGCCGAGTTTATGCCCTCCTTGACCACGAGACAGTCGCCGCCGTTGCTCCAGGTCATCTGATAGACGACTACCGGCTTGGTCCTCGGGTCGGCGTTCAAAACCTCGGCCGCCATGTTGATCATGCCGATTGTTCCCCGCAGGAACGGCGTTTCGCCCGAGATATAGGACTCCACTTGCTTCTTGAAATCGTCCTGGCGCACAAGCTCCAAGGACAGCCCCTTTTGGGAGAAAATGCTTCCGGGGGCCGTCGGAGCCGTCCCTCCGTTGGCCAAAATGGTCGCGATATCCCCGCCCCACGTGATCAAAGGCACCTTGATTTGCTGTCCGGCGCGGACCTCTCCAACAGTCGCCTTTATTTTGTTCGCCAACGGCGGAGAGTCTATGAAGGTTGCCGCCGCAGCCGTTTCCAGAAAACATAAAACGCAGAGCGAGAAGAACAAAGCGCTGACTGTTGACGGGTGAATACGTGAACGTTTCGATTTCATGCGCACCTCCGTGAAAACCTTCGTTTGTTTTGGATGGTATGGGGTCTCTATGGGCGACCGAAATCCTTCGATGTTCCGGGTCGGTTCGAATCCTACATTGCCCCCGGTCTCGGCGCCAGGAAATACATATCCCCTTCCTGCCTGGAATAGCCGGCGGCCACCTCGGCGTAGGAACCGTTGCCCCAGAATATGTCCGCGCGGCCCGGCCCCCGGATGGCTCCGCCCGTGTCCTGGTTCATGACGAAACGGGAAAAATCGACCCATCGGACGATCTCGTCGTCGTTTCCCAAAACGGGTTTTTGCGTTCGAATGAAGGCCAGGGCGGCGTCCGGAAATATTTTCCTGTCCGTGGCGATCGCCCTTTCGGGAACCAGAGCGACTCCCAAAGCCCCTTGAGGACCCTTTTCGCTAACCTCGAAAAAGACGTAGCTGGGATTGAAGCTCAAAACGGACTCGATCTCCTCCGGGTGCTCCTTCAGATACTGCCGTATCCTCTGCATGGACATCTCGGAGGAATCCACCTTTCCTTGATCGATGAGATACTTGCCTATGCTTCGGTAGGGTCTGCCGTTGGTAGAGAAATAATGCAGGTTCAAATACCCTCCGATATCGAGAAAGACCCTCCCGGAACCCTGGACCTGAAGAAAGAACAGGTCGATCAGATCGTCCACGTAGACGAGCGGATCGGCCCGGCCGGTCAAGGCGTTTCCGAAATCGATTTCGCGGCGCTCGTGATAGGGTATGAACGTCTTGCCGTTCCATCTGCCTGTTATCTTTTCGCCCTCGAACTTGGAGGAGAACGCGGACAGATCCACGACCACGAGATCCTTTGGGGGACCGTACGCGGCGTATTTGTAAACGTCCGAGTAAAAGAGGCTTCCCCTCAGCGAGGGTTCGTAGTACCCCGTGAAAAGCACCCTCCCCGTTTCCGGCCCCCCGGTCGATTTGTATACCCGGTAGTTTTTCGCTATAAAGCTCCGGATTGCGTTGCTTTCCGGTTTCTTGCGGATGAAATTCCGAAAGGCCTCGAAGGATTTTCTCATCTCCTCGACCGAATAAAGGTCGGGGCCGAACCGGAATTGCCGGGTCGGACTGGTCTTGTTCAGGAACGCGATACTCTCCGATATGGCGGCCTCCAGGCCGTCGAAAAGGAGATCGTCGGCGAAATCCGGATGATCTCCCGGTTCCAGAAGAACCAAGGGCGGTTTTTCCTTTTGTTTCTCCTCGGGCTTTTTTCCGGCGCAACCGGCGGCGTAGAAATAGGCGAAACATCCTATGAGAACCATCGCGAGCGCTCCGGCGAATTGCAAGGGTCGGGGCTTTCGCGGCTTCGATTTCGATGGGAGATGGCGTTTCATTTGGTTTTGCATGGTTCGATTTTCAGTTAGTCGGTTGTGAAGTCGTATCGGTTTCTTTTTTACTCGGCTCTTGTGAAGCGTCCGCTTTTTCCGCCCGCCTTTTCCAGCAGGTAAACGTCGGAGATTGCCATGGCCTTGTCCAAGGCTTTGCACATGTCGTAAATGGTAAGCGCCGCCACGGAAACGGCGGTCAGCGCCTCCATTTCCACGCCGGTGATTCCTTTCAGACGCACGGACGCCTCGATATGGATGGCGCATTGCTCCGGGTCCGGGAAAAAATCGACGGCCGCGTGGGTGATGTTCAAGGGGTGGCACATGGGAATCAGTTCCGAGGTCTTTTTCGCGGCCATGATCCCGGCGATGCGGGCGGTTTCCAGGACGTTGCCCTTCTTGACGGTCCGGTTCTGTATATGCTCGAACGTCTCCCTCGTCATCGTTATCTTTCCGTGAGCCCTGGCGGTCCTGTCCGTGGCGTCCTTTTCCGTGACGTCCACCATGCGGACCCGGCCGTCGCTGTCGATATGCGTCAATTCGGTCATTTTTATCCGCTCCAAGCGTTTGGTCAAATTATTCCGAAAAGAACTCGGTCTTACGAGTCACGGTCGATTTGATGGCGTCCAGCGTTTCGTGCAGCACGGCAATTACGTTTTCGCGAACGTCGCCCGCCACGATCAGGTACATGACGTCGTCGCCCACCTGAAGATCCTTTTCTTTATCGATATGCACCAGTATTTCCACGATGCCCGGGGTTTTCCGTTTCTCGTCGAGAACCTCACCGAGCTTCTTCTCGTCTACGGCCACGCGAAGCCCCGTGACTTTCCGCCCGTCCCGCGAAGTCTCCCTCACCACTCCGTTGTGGCACAAAACCATTCCGGCCTTGTGAAAATCGGGATGCCTTTTTATTTTTTCCATCATTTCCAGAAGATTCATGTTTTTCTCCCGTCGATTTCGGCGAACGAAAGTTCATTGTCGGTCCGTTGTTTCGCCAGTTCGGACGCCCGTTCCAGATCCTCGGGCGTGTTGATGTTGAAAAAGCTGAGCAATTCCGGATCCGCCTTTCTCAACCTTTTTTCCGAAACTTTGATTGTCCTCCACTTGTTCAAAAGGTCCCGAATCCGATAGTTTTCCTTCAGCAGATTGCGCTCGATGCCTTGGAGGCACCGTTTGGAATAGACGGCGCAGAGCGGCTCCAAGCCTTTCGAGGTTTCTGGAATCGCGATGTCCGGGTCTTTTTCGATCTCTTTCAAAATGGTTTCCACCAGCTCTTTTTTCAGGAACGGGGTGTCGGAGGCGGAAAAAAAGGCGAAAGGGTTGGACGCGTGGAAGAGTCCGGCATGAAGCCCGGTCAGGGAGCTTCGGACGGGAAACAGGTCGGTGGCCATGTTCAGGTCGTACTCCAAATAGCACAGCGGGTCGTTGGTAACGAGGAAGATCTCGTCGAAAAGATCGGAGAAAAGATCGCAGATGAAATCCAGGATTCTTCTTTCTCCCACTTGCAAAAAACCCTTCGTCCGGCCGGAATAGCGAGTGGCGAGTCCTCCGGCAAGAATCACGCCGGTGCAGGGGTATTTCATCTTGCATCATCCTCGTTTCTTGGAACGATTGAAACTCCGTGTCGATCAACACCCGATCAATTGGCAAACATAGGAGAAATCCCGACTAAAATCAAGAAAGATCGAGACGCGGCGGTTGAAGCCTCTCCGATCCGGCATAATTTGAACAAAAGACGAAAGGCGCTTGATTTTGCGGGCGTACATGGGTTAGAAATGGTTGTGCGTCGCTTTCAGGCGACCTCGGCGGCCGTCGTCGACGATCCGTCGTGATTTCCAACACTTGATCGAGACAACCGCGAGGAAAATCAAATGGGAGAATCCGATATCATCCTGGACGCCTCCGACATCGACCGCGTGATAGTCCGCATCAGCCACGAGATCCTGGAGGTCCACAAGGGGGCCGAGGATTTGGCCCTGATCGGAATTCAAACCCGCGGCGTGTACCTGGCAAGGCGCATTCAGCAGAAAATCAAGCAGATCGAGGGGGTACACGTTCCCGCCGGGCAGGTGGACATTACTTTATATCGGGACGACTGGACCCGGATCGGCGCGAACCCGACCATTCAGGCAACCGAGATTCCCTTTTCCGTGGACGGCAAGAAAATCATACTCGTGGACGACGTTCTTTTCACCGGAAGGACCATTCGATGCGCGCTGGACGCCCTGATCGACTTCGGGCGCCCCGATCGGATCGAACTTGCGGTTCTGATCGACCGGGGGCACAGGGAGCTTCCCATTCAAGGCGACTACGTGGGCAAGGTGGTGGAGACCAGGCGTTCCGAAATGATCAACGTCCTGATGGTCGAGCACGACGGCCGGGACGCGGTGGTGCTGGAAAGGAAATAGACTGGAAAAAAACGGAATGGAGAAAAATGGGAGTCCACGAACATAAAAAGCACGCGCCCCGAGCGGTCGGTCTGGCGGTTCTGTCCATATCGTCCACCCGGAGCCTGGAGAACGACGAGAGTGGCCACTGGATCAAAAGCCGGGCCGAAGAGGAAGGCCACCGAGTGCATTTGCACGAGGTAGTCAAGGACGACGTGATCGCCGTGGCCGAAGGCGTCGATCGGTGCGTCGAGGACGGCGACATTCGAGCGGTAATCGTCACGGGGGGGACCGGCGTCGCTCCAAAGGACGTCACTATCGAAGCCGTACGTCCGAAATTCGCAAAGGAGCTTACCGCCTTTTCCGCCCTTTTCGCGCAACTGAGCTTCGACGAAATCGGCGCGGCCGCCCTTCTGTCCCGCGCGGCCGCCGGCCTTGTCGGCGAAACCATCGTGTTCTGCGTCCCAGGAAGTCTCAAAGCCTGCAAACTCGCGTGCGAAAAACTCATTTTTCCGGAGCTGGGCCACCTGGTCAAGCACGCGTCCGAATAAACCGGTCGAATGTGTGGAATCGTCGCATACTTCGGGGGCGCTCCCAATGGTCTGACGCGCGTGCTGACCGCCATGGCCGCGATCATCTACCGGGCGCCCGACAGCACCGGCATCGGCATCTTCGGGGACGAAAACGAACCGCTCAAAGCCAGAAAATCCGTCGGATCGGTCGTGCAACTGACGGATCTTCTTCTGAAAAAGCCCTTTTATCCCGACTTGCCGGGATGGCTGATATCCCTGCTGGCCCCCCCTGGCGACAACGCCTCCATCGAGGATCGGCAGTTCCGCCTGCTGAAGTACGAGAGACTTCCCCTGACGTATTTTCAAGAGGTCAAGAATGGCGAGCGGACCTATCCCCTTTTCGGCGAACTCGTCGATGCCCATAACCCGCAGGCTCCTGGGATATTTCCCGGATGGCCGGGGCGTCCGACCCCGCTGCCCTCCCCGAAAATAAGTTCGCGACAGGAATTGAAAGAGACCGTCTGCTGTCTGATCGACAAATACGACCTTTCTTCCGTGGCGATCAAATCCATCGTGAAGGACGCCTTGGCGCGCGCTTTGGAAAAACGTCGCGGCGAGGAGTCCATGGAGGCGGAGAAGGAACACGTCCTGGCGGCTTTCGACCGCGTTTTCGACGAAACCGTCTCGGATGAAACGGTTCCCCGCGCTCCGCAGTTCGAACAGATGACTTTCTGGACGAATCAAAAGGCGGGCGAACTCCTTTGGAAAATACTGGACGAAAGCGAAATCGAAATTCCCGAGGATTACGACACGGACGGGGTTCGCGGAGTCTTCAGGCTTCTGGACGCCGCGTTGGCAAGCCGCATTCCCGGCGATCCCCGCCTCGCCGAGCGATTGCAGGGCGAACTGGAACGAATCCGGGAGCGCGCGGACGGCGATTCCATGGACTGGAAAACGCTGTTCACGGCGGAAAAGGCCGCTAACGTCTACGGATGGGCCGCCGCAGCCGCCATGGCGCACCTGGAAAACGAGCCGTCGCAAAAGGCGAAAAAGCCGGACGGTCGTTCGGAGCAGGACCGGCCGGAAGTTTCCGTAGCACCCGGAAAAACGGATCCTGCGATCCTCTCGTCGCTCCTGCCCCCGATTCTGTCCCAGGGAAGATGGGCGCTTCAATCGGCCGTCACCGCAGAAAACGGGCACCCGTTCTTCGACGAAACCAACCGCCGGATGATCGTGTTGAACGGACAGTTCAACACGGACGTGGAAAACCAGGTCCTCGCCTATCTCAAAGGCGTCGCCCGAATAAACCCCCGGACCGAAAACTCCTCCGAATATTTCTCCCTGCTCTGGGGCTATTATTTCGACAGGCTGTTCCAGGAAAAGGAACGTTACGACAGCATTCGAACCCAGGTGGAAGGAGACCTGGAAACCTACGACATCGGAAGCCAGTCCATCGACTATAAAATCTTCCACAAGGTAAGGGACAAATCGGAAAAAGAAATCGACCGTATCGCCTTTGTGGAAACCTCCCGGCAGATGATTCGCGGAGGCGGCCAGATCGCGGTCGCCGGGGCGAGCCTGGCGTCGGCCTCCACCGTTTTTCTGACCTGCCACAACCGTCCGGTCTTCATCGTCCGAAGCCTCGAAAACGACGACGTCATGGTGGTGTCCGACATCAACGCCGCCATGGGGCTGTTTTCCCAAAAACTGATCGGCGAAATCACGGGCAAGCTCGACGCGCTCAAGGCCAAGTACCGGCATTTGCCGGAAAATTCCTCGGATGGACACTCTCCCGGCCGCCTTGGCGAAGCCGAACTCTCCAAATTCAAAGAGGAAGAGAACGGATTGCTGAAAAACTTCGCCGTGCAGGTGTACCCGCTCGACGGCGAGTGTATTTTCGCAAGGATCGCAGCGAAAAACGAAAACGGCCGAGTTCGGAGAACGGTTGAAATCACGGACTTCGACGGCAAGCCCATGCCCGATATCGAGTCTTTCGAAACGATTCTGAGGCCGCCCCATATTCAGAAGGATTTCTACACGTCCTTCTACGAAACGCATCTGCACGAAATCCCGGACCGTCTGGAGGAAATCCTGAACTACTATGCGTCCGACAGGTTCGCCCCTCCGAACCTTCCCTTCAGGAACGGTTTTTTGCAGCGAAGGTTCGGCCACAGGTTCGAAGGTTTGAAACGCCTTGTGCTGGTCGGCATGGGAAGTACGCATCACATGAATTTGTCGGCCCGGCGGTTCGTCGAGGCCGCAGTCCCCCAAATCGAAACCGTCGCGGTCAAGCCGGTGGAATCGGAAGATCTTTTCAAAACCATTTCCCCCGAAAAGGATCTGGTGGTGTTGAGCAGTTGGTCCGGCACGACTGCGGAGATCGTGCAGCTGGCCAACGTGTTGAAAGCGAGGAACGTCCCGTTCGTGGCGGTCACGGAAAAGCTGTTTTCCGATTTGGGCCTGGCGGCGGCAAAAAGCGGCGGCGTTCTGTCCACCATGAGCGGGGAGGAGATCACCGTATCCGGCATCAAAAGCACGCTATGCACGCTTGAATGCCTTTGCCTTTTGGGCGTGTGGCTCTGCGGACGCCTTCAATGCGAAGAACGGTCCTTGGAGCTGTTGAAATTTCTTTTTGAAATTCCGGAGACGCTTGGACGGATGATCAACGACGCCGAAATCGGACTGTTCTGCGAAAGAATCGCCAGAGAAAGCGCGAAAAGCGGCGCGACTTGCGTGATCGACGCCATCGGCGCGGGCGGCGTGGCTTTCGAGGCCGCAGCGAAACTGAGCGAGAGCAGTTGGTCCTCCGCAGGCAAGGCCGTCGATTACAGGGACTTGTACACGCAGGGCCTGCGAAGGGGCCCCGAGTCCAACCTGATCTTGGTCAACGCCACGTACAAGCCGCGCGTCGCCGAAGCGATCGGGGTGATGAAAAAGCTCTTCCTGGAAAAAATCCCGTTCGCGGCAGTCACCGCCTCCGTCAGGGAAAAGGCTTCCGTGGAAACGTTCAGCCGGAACAGGAGCGTTTGCGTTCCGGAGGTCGATCCGACTTTGCAGCCGTTCGTCGATTGCGCCTTCTACTATATATTGTCCTTCCACTATGGCAGGGCCAGGGGCCGCTCCTCCGATTTTCCCAGGAACCGAGCCAAATCGGTTACCGCCGCCAGGAACCTTTTCGAAAAGCCCCCGTCCCCCGCCGGGGAATTCCACAAGATGGATTCCGCGTTCAGGGGAATCGGGATCGAAAAGATCGTCTCCGACGCGTGGCTCTTCCGGGACACCGTCTGGGAGTCGTCGGCCGGGGAGTATTGGGAAAGAGCGTACCTTGCCGGAATAAGGGAACTGGTCGGTATCGCGCGCGCGCCTAATGCGGTCGATGTGCTGGTGTCGTCGCCCGACGGCGGCAACGTGGAACCGGTCGTGTCGCATTTGGCCAAAGCGCTTTCCGAAGAGAGGGAAATCGTGTTCGTGCCCTTGGACCGTCCTGCAAGGGCCGCCGCGAACAACTTGTCGGTCCATTTCAACCGCCTTTTGGCCAACCAAATCAGGACTGCGGCCCCCGGCGATCCCATGGACCGGTTTCCGTCCCACTCGCTGACGATCCTGCTCGACTCGAGAGCGCACGACCGGGCCTCCATGGAAAACCTGGGCCAGGATCCGCCTATCGACTCCGTATACGTGGGGCCGGAATACGACGTTTCCGCCGCCTGCTCCGTTTTCGGAAACTGCTTTCTGAAAATGCCGGCGTCCTTTTGCGGAAGCGACTTGCTCTATTTTACGGTATCCCTGATGTTCATCGACGCGTTGGAGCGATTCGCCCCGGTCAGGGCCGGTATCTTGAAGCGTTTTTTCCAGAACGGGTGTCTGTGTTTCAATTCGATTATGGACAGCGAGAGCCTAAGGAGGGACATCGAGTTCGCCATGGAATCCAACTCGGGGTACAAAACCGCCCTTTTCATCGGTCCCCCCGGAGGCGCCGGGGACCTGTGCGAGGAACGGTTCGACCAGTTCTCCCCCATGACCCTGCAAAGCTACTACTACGGCGAATGCGCCCACGGCCCCTTGGTAACGGTGGATCCCGACGTGGACAAAAAGTTTGTGCGTCTCGAGCCGGGAAAGGCGATGTATCCCAAGTACGGCAAGGAAACCGTGGCCGATTGGGAGAGCAGGTATTTGGGCGGCCGTTCCGCGGACATCTTTTTGAACAACTCGGCGGATTGCGCAGCCTGCCTCGACTGCCAGTCCGAGACGCCCTTTTTCGCGGAGGGAAGATGGTATTTCCCGGTTTTGAGAAAATCCTACGATATAAAGGAGGACAACCTCGTAATCGTGGACGCGACAAACGCCCGGAACCTAGGCCGCGCCAAGGACGATCTCTCCACGCTGGGCGCCAGGTACGCCCGCATGATCGTCGTGACCCAGGAGGCCTTCTTCAGGCCCGGAGAGAAAAACCGCCTGTTCAAGTTTCCGGTAAGCCACATGATCAAAATACCTCCGCTGTTCAGACAGGAGGGCGCGTCAGTTCCCATAAACGGGCTGCTTCTGCCGGTTGCCATAAGTATGGTCGCTTCGGCATTGGCGGCGTCGGCGAAGAAATAGGCAGACTCGTATTTCGCGCGTCTTGATCGACAAGGGTTCAAGCCGTAAATCCTAAGTTCGATTGCAGCGCGCCGTGTTTGAAATGATTGCATTCGACGCATGAAAAAATGAAATTTCTAAACAGGAAACTTCCAACAATGTACCGGGGAAAAAAATGAAAGCGGAAGGCTTGGTCAGGATCAGGGGAGAGGAAAAAGAGGGCGAATTCGGTTTCGGCGGGAAGGGACTGCGTTTGAGACAATTGTCGAAGGCGGGAATCGATGTTCCCGACGGGCTGCTTTTGTCCCGCGAGTATCTTGCCGTTCGCATGGGCGAATTCGTTTCGCCCGACGAGATTGAAAACCTGATCGCCTCCGAAAAACAGGGGGAAAAAGGACTTGAAAGGCGTGCGATGGAGCTTTTCGAAAGCTCCGGCGCTTTCGAAAAGCTCTCCGGCGAAATCGTAAACAATCTTGCGAATATTGTAGGCTTTGCATCCGACGCATTGTTCGCGGTCAGGTCCGCCGCGCTTGGCGAGGACGACGTCGATGCTTCCCACGCGGGACAGTTCGAGACCATCTTGAACGTGGCGCCGGACGATATCGGACGGGAGGTTTTCGGCTGTCTCGCCTCCTGGTGGTCCGACCGGGCGACCACCTACCGCAAAAGCAAAGGGTTGCCCGCCGAGGTCCCTAAAATGTCCATCGTTGTTCAGCGCATGGTATCCGCCGATTTCGCGGGAGTGCTGTTTACGAGGCATCCGTTCGACGCCGACAAGGACGCCGTGCTCGTGGAGGCGGTGAGCGGGTTGGGGGAGAAGCTCGTGTCCGGCAAAGTCACGCCGGCCTCGTGGGAACTGGACCGCGAAACCGGAGCCGTCCTGGCGACAAGAGGCGCGGAGGAAAAGCACGGAGGAAAGCTTCGAGAGTCCCATTTGAGACAGCTTTTTTCCACAGCCCGAAAAATAGAAAGGGAACTGGGACCGGACCAGGACATCGAGTGGGCCATCGAAAACGACCGGTTGTTCGTGCTGCAGGCGAGACCCATTACCACCCGTCCCGCAAAAGCCAAAGCCGGCATTTCCGGACAAAAAACCGAACCGCCCCCGTTCGATCTGGAGAACGCCTATTCGAGGGCCATTGTAGAGGACCTGTGGGCGGACCGCATGAGCGATGTTACCAGTTCCATCGTGTTCGACGAATTCGCCGACATGTTCACTTTCAAGGGCCTCATGAAAAGGTTGGGCATGAAGGAACTGGCGAAGGTCGAATCCGTAAGGGCGATCGGCGGCTACGGATACATGAGCTGCCGCGCGGCCGCCATGTTCTTGGAGTATGTCCCCGGTTTTCTTCGTTCCCGGGAAGTCGAAAAGATGTTCCCCCGTTCGGTTAGACGAGAATTTCTCGAAACGCCTGTCCGACCGAGAAAACTCTTGTCCGCCGCCCTGCACGCCCCTCGTCTTTTCGAAGACCCTGCCCAGCTTCCTTTCCTGACCGACATTCTCCTTCGGAAGTTCCTGCGGATGACTGAAAAGGCGCTCGACGACGTTCCCCTGGAATCCTACCGGGGAATGGACTTTGCGGGACTGGGCGGGGAGCTGGAAAGAATATTGCGCATCCAAGGCCGGCTCCAGACGAAAAACCAGTGGGGATACGGCAAGGCCACGGTCTATACTTGGCTTCTGAGGCAGTTCGCCTCGAAGTTTTGCGGGAAGGACGACGCCTGGGTGCTTGAAAAAATAAGTCGGGTTCCCGACAATGTGACTTTGCGGTCCCAGCGGGATTTGGAGAAGATCGCGTCGTTGTGCGACGAGAAAATCCGCGCGACCGTTTTCGGAAAAAAGAACGACCGCGAGATTTGGGAGGCTCTCAACGCCGAGTTCTTGCAACATCCGGCCGTTCGAGCGCTGCGAGCCTTCGTTGAAAAGTACCGGTTCCGGTCCGCGAACAGGGATTTCATACACCCGCGTTGGGACGAGACTCCCGAAGCGGTTGCGGGGATGGTAGCCCGACGTATCGAGCTTTCGGAAAAAACGGAAGGAACTTCGTCCCGGAAATCCGGAAACAGGCTGCGGGAAACGGCCGCGAGAAACGGAAAGATTGCGGCCGATATCCTGCTGGAGCCTCTGGTCCGGGGGGCGAGAAGATTTCTGGCGCTCCGGGAGGAACTGAGGTGGGGACTCGACAAGATATTTTACAGAATCAGAAAAGTGCTTCTGGAAATCGCCCGAAGAGAGGAGTTCTCGTCGTACCGGGAAATGCCCGATGCCGTGTTTTTTTTGACACTGAACGAACTGCGGCGAATTCTGTCCGGGGAAACGGCTCCCGACATGTTTCTCGACAGAGTCGAACAAAGGAGAAGAGTATACCTGGAAGAAAAGGACGTTTCGCCGTCGTACTACGTCGTGATCGATCCGGAAACGAAAAAGCCCGTCCCCGTTTGGGAGAGCGCCTCGTCCGAAGTTCTGGAGGGCGTTGCGGCGTCTCCGGGGGTCGCGAAAGGTATCGCCAGATCGATTCTCGGACCGGAAGAATTCCACCTGTTTAGACAAGGCGACGTTCTGATCGCCGGAAACACCGATCCAGGCTGGACCTCGCTCTTCGTCGGCGCGTCGGCGGTGGTGACCGAGATGGGAGGCATTCTGAACCATTGCGCCATTGTCGCCAGGGAATACGGGGTTCCCGCAGTGGTGGGCGTCGAGGGAGTCACGGGAAAAATCCGGACCGGCATGCGGGTGGAGGTCGATGGCGGGGCCGGGATTGTCAGAATCCTGGGATGATCCGTGACTGGCCCAGTTGCAAAGGCTAAAACAGCCGTGCGTGAGCCCGATTTCGGATTTTATCGAGATGCCGCCTCCTTCGCGCGCGTGGAGCTTTCCGGTTTCATGTCCTTATTGACTTTCGATCTTTCGCGATTATCTATTTCGTACCTGATAATCGTTCCTATAATTTTTCGTTTTCGATCCGTCGAAAATTCGATCTGGATTTTGTGTGCTTGTCGTAACAACCAGGGTACCCGCCCTAAAAAATGATTAAGGAGGCGCTTGGATGGAAGAGAACGCGGCTGTAAAAATTCTCAAAGGGGCCGTTCTTCTGGAAATCAGGGGAAAATCTTTTTACCAGAAAATCGCGAACGACGCCGAAAGCGAGGCGGTCAGAGAGTTTTTCGAGCAGATGGCGGGCGAGGAAGAAAAGCATATCAAGACGCTCTCCCATCAATACAAGGCGTACCAGGCCAGTAAAAAATTCGACCCGGACGCCATTCCCCCCGGAGAAAAATCCGACCCGGCGCAAAACGTCCTTTCCGACCGAATCAAGAAACAGATTTCCGCCGCCGGTTTTGAATCCGCCGCCATAGCGGCCGCCATGGCCATGGAGCGCGAGGCGATCCAATATTATTCCGGAAGGGCCGTCGAATCGGAGGATCCGGGAGAAAAGGCGCTTTACCGGTGGCTGGCCGACTGGGAAACAGGGCACTTGGACATGCTCGTGGATATCGACAAGGCCCTCAGGCAGGAAATCTGGAACGACAATCAGTTCTGGCCCTTCTGACAGCGGGCGGGCGATACAATGGAATACCGGTTTTGCCCCGTTTGCGGCAACCCTGTCGAAACGCTGCTGGAAAAGCAGTACAAGCGTTGGCATTGCCCCACGTGCGGAAAAAAGCTTTACCGCAATCCCACGGTGGGAGTCGCCGCCATTCTTTTCGAGAACGGAAAGATTCTTCTTGTCAAACGGGCAAAGGGCGTATCCTACGAAGGACGATGGTGTATTCCGTGCGGCCATGTGGAGTGGGGCGAGGACATACGGGATGCCGGACGCCGGGAGTTTTTCGAGGAAACCGGCATCGAGGCGGAAATGGGTCCCGTATTCGATGTGCATTCCAATTTTCACGACCCGAAAAGATTGACCATTGGTATTTGGTTCTGGGCGAGTCGAAAGGGAGGGAAGGCGGCTCCCGGAAGCGACGCAGAGGAGGTTCGCTTCTTTCCCGTCGATAAAATCCCGGACAATATGGCGTTTCCAACCGATTTATATGTGATCGGGAAAATAAAACGGCGCATCGAAACCGGAGAATTGCCGGCGCCCGACGCGCCCCGATCTCTAACAATAGACACCCAGAAAGGAGACCTTGTATGAGTAAGACCATGGAAAATTTGGCCGCCGCTTTCGCCGGGGAATCCCAAGCCAACCGGAAATATCTGGCGTTCGCCAAGAAGGCGGACCGCGACGGGTATCCCCAAATCGCAAAACTTTTCCGGGCCGCCGCCGAAGCCGAGACTGTTCACGCCCACGCCCATTTGAGGGCCATGGGCGCCATCGGAGACACCGCCGCCAACTTGAAGGAAGCCATCGCCGGAGAAACCCACGAGTTCAAGAGCATGTATCCGAAGATGATCGAGGAGGCCGAAGCCGAGGGCGACAAAGCCGCCCATCGCAGCTTCAAGTTCGCCAACGAGGTCGAAGAAATACACGCCAAGCTGTACCAGAAGGCTTTGGAAAACATGGACAATATGAAGGAATGCGACTACTACGTTTGCTCCGTGTGCGGCTACACCTGCGAAGACGAGATCCCGGAGAGCTGCCCCGTTTGCAAGGCCAAGCCCAACGCGTTTTTCAAGGTCGATTAGTCTATCGGGTTCGAATCAAAAACAAAAGGGCCGTCGGGCGATACTCGTCCGGCGGCTTTTTCCGGCTTTTCCAACGCGTTTGGGAATCGGTATTTGGGTTTATTGATAATGATAGATCGCGTACTCGGTTTTCTGTTCCAGAAGCGCGTCTATCTCTTCCTGGATCTTGGTTCGCTCCTTGTTTTCGAACCATTCTTTCCAGTCCTCGATGGTTTGCCATGTGCTAATGACCAGGAATTCGTCGGGATCGTCGATCCGTTTCATCGTCTCTCCGCCGATATAGCCATGCTGGTTCACCGCCATGACCCTCAGTTTTTTCAAATGTGGAACCAATACTTCGGCCCTGTCCTCCGGCACTCTTCTTTTAATAACGATTTTGACCGCCATTTGCCCCCCTTTATTTCATTGCCTCGCGAACCTTTCCGACAAGCTTTTCCGACGGTTTCAAGGTCTTGTCCCCCTCGTCCCTCCACTGCGCGGGACAAGCCTCGTCGCCGTGCTTGGAAAGATAGATGTTGGCCTTCAGCTTGCGGTAAAGCTCGTCGATGTTTCTCCCCATGTTGAAATAATTGACTTCGGAGTTGAAGAGCTTTCCTTCGGGGCTGACGATGAACGTGCCTCGCAAGGCGAGACCGGACTCCGGATCGTAGACCCCGAACAAGCGCGAAACGGCGCCGGTAGGATCGGCCGCCATTTGATACTTGACGTTCTCCAGGGATTTTTCTTCCCTATGCCACGCCAAATGAACGAACTGCGTGTCCGTGCTGACCGAGATCACTTCGGCCCCAAGTTCCTTGAATTTTTCGTGCTGTTCGGCCAAGGCGTCGAACTCGGTCGCGCATACGAACGTAAAATCCGCCGGGTAAAAGAACAAGATTGTCCATTTTCCCTCTTCCTTGAGTTTTTTCAAGGAAACCTTTCCGAAATATTGCTCGACGGGATCGAAGGTGTTCATCTCGAAGTCGGGGACGTCGTCCCCCACTCTCAATCCGCGTTTTTCTTCTTCGAATTTCATTGCCGTACCTCTCGTATTTTAAAGAAATGGTGGTATTATTTTCCGAATGGCAAGTCGTATTATTTTCCGAATGGTAAACGGTGTCCGATTGTAAAGACGTGTAAAAATGTAAACATCGGCGGGAGTCTTGCAAGTTCGGGACGGATATGCCATTGCATTCGAATTCTTGCGCAAATGATTTTAAAGGAACCGCCGGGACACGATGGACGAAATAAAAACCAAGCCCCGGAAACGGCATGGAACAAGGTAAAAACACGGGGGTTTTGCGGCACGCCGAACGGCGAATTACCGTGTACTGCCCATTGTTGCATGATTGGAGGCAGATTATTGTTTTGATCGGCTGAACCCAAAGTTTGAAACTTCAACGAATAAGTTGACGGAGGTCATTATGAAGAAGACAAAGGCGATGTTTTATTTTCTATTGGCATCGGTCCTGATTTTCGCTCCTTTCGCGTTCGCGGGGCAGCAGACTGGAGCGGGAGAGAGAACCCAGAGCATGCGGCAGGGAATGGAAAAGCCCTATGAGTCCGGCATGGAATCGGGCTATCGCACGGGACAGAAAACGGGAGGATACAATCACCACAAAACCGGGGCCGGCATGACATCCAAACGAGCCGATCAGATACTGGGCAAGACCGTGGTCGGCGAGGACGGAACCAACCTGGGGACTTTGCAGGACCTGGTCATTTTCGGCAAAGGCATAGTTCATTATGGAGTACTCAACCTGGAAGGCCAGGAGGACCAGTACGTGGCGATACCGTTCACTTTTCTGGAAAGCCGGGAAGGCCAGGAATCGCTCGTGCTTCACATGGATTCCCAAAAGGTTTTGGAAGCCCCTACCTTTTCCCTCCAGGAAATCACCGACTGGGACAATTCCGAAATCGGCCAGCAAGTCCACAGCTATTACGGGATGGAGATGGAAAATGGAGCGAGCATGATGAAGGAACATCATGGCCAGGGATCTCCCCACGGATCGATGATGGAACCGGGGACCGGCAAAGCCCCCGAATCCGGGATGCGCGATACCCGACAGTAGGTGGCGGTCGAGTCGAGAAAAAGGGAGGTTTTTTTCGGCGGGCCGACGCGACCGCAGGGCGTGGACGGCTCGATCAATTTGCCCAATCCGTGTTTGTATGAAAATTCAGGCGCGAATCGCCGATAAAAGTTCGGCAACGGGGCACGCTTTGTTTTTATAGTCGCAAGCGCCCGCTTGATACATGGAGCGGGCGTTTTCCAAATCCTCGTACATGGACAGCCCGATAATTCGGATTTCCGGGATTTCCCGGTGAATCGCGGCGGTGGCCTCGATTCCGCCAACGTCCGGCATCCCGATGTCCATCAGGATGACATGTGGTTTGAGTTTTAGCGCCAGCTCCATAGCTTCGCGGCCGTTTCGGGCATGGCCTGCCACTTCGATATCCGATTCGCGGTTCAAAATGCGAGCGATCCCGTCGCGGAAAAGAGTGTGGTCGTCGGCGAGCAGCACCCGGGTCGCGGACCGGCATGCATTGTCGTCCAAGTCCGCTAGACCGTCGTCCGCGTTTTCCGTTTTGCCCCCGAAGGCAACGGAGGGGGTGCCAATCCGGGGAACAGTCAAAGTGAATCGGCTTCCCATGCCCGGAGCGCTTTCGATATGCAAGCCGCCGCCTAACAACCCGATTCGCTCCCGTATGCTGAACAACCCGAACCCCCCTCCGCAGTTCTCCGGTTCCTGGAACCGGGCGATATCGAACCCCGCTCCTTCGTCGCTCACGACAATGCGTATCCACACGCCGTTCTCCTGGCGCAAGCTCACTTTGGCCAAGTTCGCCTTGGAGTGTTTGACCGCATTGAACAGCAATTCGCGCACGGATTCGAAAACAAGCACTTTGATATCATCGGCCGGTTCTGGACAAGCTTCTATTGAAAGTTCGACATTGAAATCGTGTTTTTCGCGCATGGAATTGGCCAACCACTCCAGCCCGGCTGCGAGCCCCCCTTCGTAAAGAACCGGAGGGCTCAAATCCATGCACAAAGAACGGGCGATACCGATCGAATCCGCAAGAATGGCCTCGATAGCAACTAACGCCCGCTTTTGATCGCGCCGGTCGAGTTTGTCCTGCATGCAGCCGACTTGCAGTTTCGCCGAAGCCAGCATCTGTTGCAAACCGTCGTGAAGAATCCTGGCCATACGCTTGCGCTCCCGCTGTTCGGTCATGGTTAGCTCGGAAGACAACCTGGCGAGTTGCTCGGCGCGCTTCTTCAATTCCGCGTTTTTTCTGTAAAGCCTTTTCGAATACGATTTGAGGGTTTCCTCGGATTTTTTCTGCTCCGTCAAATCCGTCACGACCATGCAGAGCGCTTCCAGATCGTCCACGCAAAGAGTACAGAGCGAAACCAGGGCCGGAATCGGTTCTCCGTCCCCGGATTTGAGAGCTATTTCGGCCTTGGCGCATTCTTTTCCGAAAACCCGGCTGTACAGCACCCGTAGCATTTCTCTGTCGCGCGGTCCCAGAAAATCCGCGATGGAGGTTCCCATAGCGCGGTTGAACGGGACCCGGACCATTTTCGCGAACCGTTTGTTGCAGTACAGAATCGTCCCCCCTTTGGACAAAACGACGGCGCCTTCGTCCATGGTTTCGATCAAAATACGGTACGTATGGTCGGCTCCTTTTAACGTATAAACACTGCTTTCGTCCGGACCGGTAACGACGAGGGCGTCGATGCCACCGTTGCGAATCGCGTCGATCAGTTCTTCGGCCTCCCGC
>CAZNTU010000054.1:8329-29862 GCA_964575975.1 uncultured Desulfobacteraceae bacterium | reverse complement strand
ACAAAAGCGGGATGAAAATACAAGCCGTTGTTTGGCCTAATTTTCACCATCCCACGTATAATCCAAAGAGGTATGCAAAATGACAATAGGAGACGATCATATACCCTTGTTGTTCGCGATCTTGACTTTTATGGTTATTTGTCTTTTGTCCATGGGGGTATCCATACACCTGAGAAGTATTCGCAATAGACGAGAAATGCTCAAGAAAGTCGGTGCGGGCGGCGGATGGGAAGGAATCGAGACGGATGCGTCGCCTTTGAATCTGTCCGGCGAGCAGGATGGCGCTTTTTTGAATTTTTTCAGAACTGTCGGAGTTAAGACGCAAAAGGGCAAATCGGCGGACGACGAAAACATAAAGCTGAAGTTCTTGAGGGCGGGTCTGCGAAACAAAGATTTTCCAAGCATATTCTGGGGCGTCAAATTCCTTCTGATGACAGTCCTGCCGATCGCGTTTTTTGCATTCGCCGTTCTTGTGGTAAAAACGATGAATTCTTCGCAGATGCTGTCGATAGCAGTTGCTTTGGCATTGGCGGGGCTAGTTTTGCCGGACATGTGGCTGAGAATGAAGACATCGAAAAGAAGGGAAACGATGTCCAAGGCATTCCCCGACGCCCTGGACCTGCTGGTCGTCTGCGTCGAGGCGGGCATGGGACTTGACGCCGCTCTGCGCCGTGTAGGCGAAGAAATGGAATTGAGACAACCCGAACTGAGCGAGGAATTCAAGCTTTTGAATCTGGAATTGAGAGCCGGAAAACCTCGGCAAGTCGCGCTGAAAAATTTGGCGGCAAGAACAGATATGGAGGATGTAGGAAGCCTCATAACAATGCTCATTCAGACCGACCGATTCGGCACGAGCGTAGCCCAGGCATTGAGGGTTTTCTCCGAAGGATTTCGGACGACCAGGTACCAGAGGGCCGAGGAACAAGCGGAGAAGCTCGGGGTCAAACTATTGTTCCCCCTGGTTTTCTTTATCTTTCCCGCTTTTCTTGTCGTCTCTCTGGGCCCATCCCTTATTATTATGTACAGAGTATTTAGACATGGGATGTGATGAAGTAAAACGGATTGCATAAGAAATCGAGGATCGCACATGAAGATCGACAATCGCAATACGAGTTCCATTCTAACGGCTGTTTTTCTCGTGTTTTTTGTTTCCGCGAATTTTTCGGGTTGCGCTTACTCCCGACAGGAATGGACTCCGGCGGGAAACTACGGGACTGTGGCTCGGCCCGTCAAGAAAGGCTTTTTTTCGACAAACGATTTCTATACGCCGCCGGAAGAAGACGATATTTATCGCCGTCCCCTTCCGGAAATGACGAGCAAGGAACTCGAAGCCTCCGGAGACTTGTATTTCGGCCAGGAGGAGTATTACATGGCCTTCGTGCAATACCAAAAATCCCTTGAGTTGCAGCCGGATAATGTCGGAATTTTCTACAAGCAAGGGATGGTTTTTCTTTTCGCGAAAGATTACAAGGAAGCTTCGAAATGGTTTAAAAAGGTCCTCGAAAAGGAACCGGAACAAGCTGTCGCGCACGAAGGCTTGGGGACCGTCTACTTTAATATGCGCAAATACGACGAAGCCGAAAAATGTTTTCGCAAGGCGGTCGAATTGGAGCCGAAACTCTGGAAAGCGAGAAACTATATCGGCAATATCTATGACTTCAGGAACGATTACGAGAAGGCTTGCAGGGAGTATACCGAGGCTATCGCCTCGGCACCGGGCGAGGCGACGCTGTACAACAATCTCGGCGTTTCCCTTTCCCTGGCCGGAAGATACGAAGAATCCATCGAGGTATTGAAAAAGGCCCTCGAGAAGAACGGCCCGAAAGAAAGAGTCTACAACAACCTGGGACTGGTCTTGGCCAAAACGGGTCGGTACGACGCCGCGCTCGAGGCTTTCAAAAAAGGAACCGATACCGCGCGGGCCTACAACAATTTGGGTTGCGTGCTCTTGGCGCAACGTCGTTACCAAGGAGCCGAGCGGGCTTTCAACAAGGCGATAGAACTCAGCCCGACTTTTTACGTGAAGGCTAACGACAACTTGAAAAAGATCGATTTGGACGACTCTTTCAACTGATATTCGGAACGGTACGAAGTACAGATTTCGGAGTGAGTGGTCGGCAAGTTGAATTTTTACTTTATACCGATGCGCGCCATAAAATAAGGAGGAAAAATGAGATACGGCTGGCCAGGACGAATAGTTACCGCAGTTGTCCTTGTTTGCTTTACAATCTTTTCCGGTTGTTCGCAATACTATGTGGCCTCTCCTCACGACCTTACCGTCGAGGACCTTGACCGGTTTTCTTCCAAGGTTCGGTTTCTCAGGGGGGACGCCGACGCTCACTTTCGCATGGCCCGCCATTTCCAGGAGCGCGGCAGGCATCGGTTTGCCGTAGCGGAGCTTAAGAAGGCTCTGCAGATCGACCCTGTCAACGCCCTCGTCCTGAATGCGCTGGGAGTCTCCCTCGATATGCTGGGGGACTACGAACTCGCCGAAAAATCCTATAGGATGGCCATAGAGGCTGCGCCCGGAATGGCGGACGCGCACAATAACCTGGGATACTGCTACCTTTTGCAATATCGAACCCCGGAGGCGATTTCGGCCTTTGAAAAGGCGATCGAGCTGAACGACCAGGTTTCCAGGTATCGCAACAACTTGGCGCTGGCTTACGTGAAAGCGGATCTTCCGAACCTCGCCTTCGAGGAATTCAAAACGGCGGGAGGACTGGAGCACGCCCGAACGCACATGGCGAAACTGGCGCCCTCCTTTGGGGTAGAGAGCGCGACTCCCCTGCCATCGCCCTTTTTGCCTGCGGATATCCTGAGGGAGGAACCTGGAAAGACGGAAACGGTTCAAGTCGCTTTGGAGGAAAATCGCGACAACCATAAGGTTTTTTCCGAACGGGAAACAACGGCGCAGACATTGACATTGGAGCCTGAACAAGATCGTTCCGAACAGAAAACGACGGCGCTGGAATCGCCTTTGGTTCCGTTACCGGTTCATACGGGAGAATCGTTCGAGCCCGTTCGAGATCAAAAGAACAGGTTCATGAAAATCAACGCCTACGAGTTCAAGAGGAAGTACGCCCCGTCTTTCGGTTCCGCGGATTCGGACGTCGTGGACAATGATCGGATCGAACCTGCGAGCCAGGAAACCGACTTGCCCGAACCGGCAAAACCTGTGGAGTCGCTCTTTGCCAGCTTGGACCTAAACCAGGCCTCCGTTTCCGATCATACGGATACATACAAAACGCAACAGTCCGATAAAACGGAATCTTCGGTTGCCGCGAGAAAACGGGAAATACGGGACCGAAAAACCGCCGATAAAAAGTTGCTTGTCGCCGAAAGCCTTTCGAATTTCCTAGGAATCGAGATTTCCAACGGAAACGGCGTTAACGGCATGGCCCGCCGAGTGGGAAATTATTTGAAAAACAACGGATTGTCGGTGATACGCCTGACAAACGCGGAGCATTTCGGCCATTCGGAAACCGTCGTTTTCTATACCGCCGGGTTGTTCCAGGAAGCCTATCGCGTCGCAATGGAACTCCCCGGCTATCAGGAAATGAGGGAAGTCGATGGTTTCGACCGTTCCAACGTTGGAATAAGAGTTTTGATCGGAAAGGATATCATCGGTTCGAGGCGCCTGTTCGATTAGCGAAAGGAAACCATGCAAACGACCGATTTGCCAACGCGTTGCGATCGGCTTGGGGATAAATCGCATTGTCGCGCGCTTGTAACGGTTGCCGCCGCACCTCGATTTCTCGGGCGACCTGAATTTCGACTGTTCGGTTTCCGAAACCTCCGAGTCCATCGTTTCGGCCGGGGCGAATATCGGAAGCCATGGAATGTTTCAAAACGGCAATGGAGGTTTCGCCCGGATTTTTCGAAAAAGCATACGAACGAATGGAGGAGGTGGAAATTCTGTTGAAAAGAAAGGGAAAAGGACTTAGCCAATGAACTCGGAAGCCAAACATATGAATTCGAACGATTTCGTGAACTATTACGAGTATCTTCAGGTCGATTCCAATGCGGATTTGGAAACCATCGAAAGGGTATTCCGACTCCTTGCCAAAAGGTATCATCCCGACAATTCCAAAACGGGAAACTTCGACAAGTTCAACGCCCTTCTGGCAGCCTATCGGGTGCTTTCCGATCCGGAAAAGCGCGCTGCCTACGATGTCGAATACCAGGAAATACAAATCCGGAAGTGGAAATTCCACGCCGCGCTGTCCGCGGACAATTCCCGCGAGAACGGCAAGAAGGTCCGGCAGGACATCCTTTTGGCTGTGTACGCGATTCGGAAGCAGAAACCCAAGGAGCCCGGAATCGGTATTTGGCACCTGGAAAAGTTGCTGGGATACCCCGAGGAGGTCATGGAATTTCAAATTTGGTATCTCAAGGAAAAAGGATGGATCAAAAAAGGGGAAACGGGCAAGTACGAAATCACAGTCGACGGAGTGGACGCACTTGAGGAAAACGGCGCGCCTTCGGAAAAACTGAAGCTGCTTCCCTATCCCGAATTTTACTCTCCCGAACAGAATGAAAATCTATCATTTGAAAAATTAAAACCTTAAATCGTTGCGGGTTTTCGACCGCTGCGGTCAGAGAGGTGAATTGGCGTGACACCAGCCCTTTCCAGGTAGCGCGACTTTCTCTTTCTCTCCGATATGGTTTTCTAGGTAGATACATGAGGAGTATTCTTGTCGCTTTTCCGCTTCGGGGCCGGCTTCTTCGGTCCGGCGGGGATGCTGGCGAAACGCACGCGGGCTTACGTTCGCCGCAAGCGCGGCTTTTGTTATTGAAAGCAAGGGAGAATGGTTTAATTTTCGGCCACCCTCGCCATCGTGCAGCATGCACTTAAAAAAAAGAACCACAAAGGCACGAAGCGCGCGAAGTGGACAATCATAGCGTTCTTGTCGTCCGGACTCGCGTTGCCTTCCGTTTTCGTCCGTTACCGCCGCCGGTTGTTCGTACACTCTGCCGGCAGGACTTTTGCCGACGATTTTTTCCTTTCCTCGCGGCTTGCAAGGATATTTCCAGTACTTTTTTCTTGACAAGCCCATCAAAATTTTAGCATACCATTTCGCATGGAATGGTAATTCTTATACACTAATATTCCTATTCATTTTAGGGCCACAGAACGAAATAAATATGCCGACTCTCTTGCCGTCGGCATATTCGCGCAACGTCGGCGGCCGTGTTTCGTTTCGAGCCATGAATAAGGCAATAAGGTCAGGGGGGAGGGGAGGATGCCGCGTGCTACTAAGGTTTCGAAGTGCAAAAATAAGGTTTTTTTCGGATAGCGGGTCGAATTGGTCGATGAGGGGTGCGGAATTTTCGCGGAAAGGGAAGAAAACCGATCCGTTGATCGATTCGAACCGCCACCGTTTTTTGGGTAAAGGGCCGGATCGGTCGGCGAAGAAGGCGAATTTTCCGCGGAAAGGCAAGGAAGCCGAGCCACTGATCGGTCCGCCCCGCCGCCTTTTTCCGGATCTTTTCCGAAAACCTTATTTTCGTTCTTTTCAACCTTAGTAGCCTTGCGACCCCGTCCTGACGACAACCTTATTAGCTTATTCGTCGGGGAAGACGGAACCGGCAGCCGGCGAAACGAAACGGGCGTTTAGCGTTCGGCAGGGAAACCGCGAGCCGTCCCGGCAAGGATCGGGTTTCCCGGAGACGGAACGGAATTGGCCGTTTGCCGCCGAAGACGGAAGACGCCTCGGGAATACGGAACGACAGCCTGTGGCCGCGAAACAAAGCGAATATGCCGTCGCGTTTGCCGTAAGCCGACAATGCGAACGGCTTTGGTTTCTTTATTTCGTTCCGAGGCCCTTACACGATGCGCCAACTTTGGCGGATATTTTGTCCAAGAAATTCGAGCTGCATACAGCGTTGTAACGGGGCAAGAGGGGCGTTTCGTATGGTCCTCCGGATATTGCCGCCTTGGCGGTTTTATGGAGGCGCCGCATCTCCGCCTCGTCGGGAGTGGGAGCTTCTTTTTCAACTGTGGAAAGAGGAGGGGAAAATGTCACGGAAGTTCGTTTTCAACTGTACAGCGCTTCTTGCCTTTATGCTGCTTGTTCCATGCATCTTGCCGGGCGATGTCGTCGCGGGCGCCGTTTTCGGGCCAGCGCGGTATGAACGGGCCACGGGAGCGCCGGAAACCGAAGCTGGCGCGTTCACTGTCTCGACCGGCTTGCGGGAAGCCCTGCTCGCGATCCGAAACGGGGATGACAACGGCGAGAATCGCGTTTCAAGCGGCGTTGTCACCCTGAACGGCATGGAAGTGGCGGGGCCGTCGGATTTCGATCGGCAAGCTGAATGGATTGAGCGCACGGTCGCTCTGGAGCCGGAAAATGAGCTGGCGGTCAGGATCGGCGGTAAGCCGGGAAGCTTCATTGTACTGACCATCGTTGCCATGCAGCCGGCTCCGACCGTCGCCATCTCCGCATCTCCAGACAGCATACGGGCCGGTGAGTCGTGCATTCTGAGCTGGAGTTCAACGGATGCGGAAAGCCGCTCTATAAGTCCCGGAATCGGGGATGTAGCCACGAGCGGGTCCTTGACCGCATCGCCGTTGCAGACGACAACGTACGTCATTACTGCAGCGGGGCCGGGAGGCTCCGCATCCGCGGACGTTACTGTCGCCGTAGTGAACAATCCTCCCGTGGCGAATGACGATACGGCAGTCATGGATGAGGACACAGTCATCGATGTCCATGTTCTGGCCAACGATGCCGACCCCGACGGACACAGCCTCTCGATCGCCGGGTTGACCGAGGTTGACGGCGGGGAGGCGGCGGCAAACCCGGATGGTTCTGTCAGGTATAGCCCGCACCCGGATTTCAACGGAATGGGAGGAGTCGCCTACACGGTGAGCGACGGCTATGGCGGCGTCGCCAGCGCCAGGGCCGTCATCGCGGTGCGTCCGGTAAACGATGCGCCTGTTGCGGACGATCAGAACATCGGCGTCCAGGAAGACACGTCGGCATCCATCAATCTTCATGGCTCGGATATTGACGGCGATCCCCTCGAATTCATACTCGTAACGCCGCCGAATCAAGGCGTCTTGTCCGGAGCCGCCCCCGCGCTGGTTTACACCCCCTCACCCGAATATTACGGCGCCGACAACTTTACATTCAAGGTGAGCGACGGGTTCGTGGAATCTGCTCCGGCTACGGTATCCATTACCGTACACGCGGTCAACGACCCGCCGGCGGCGGTTGACGACGTCGCCGAAGCCGTGGAAGGATCGGCCGTCTCTATTAACGTTGTCGCCAACGACGTGGATGTGGATGGAGACGTTCTCCGGATTGAAAGCGTCTCCCAGCCGGCCAACGGCGTCGCCGTAAAAGAGACCGACAGCACTGTCCTGTACACCTCGAATCCGGGGTTCCATGGGATCGATACCTTCAGCTACACGGTCGGAGATGGAAACGGCGGATTCGACTCGGCTCTCGTCACGGTTACCGTGGAGCCGACGTCGCCTATCAGCCTGCAAATCCTGTCGCCGGCGCACAATGATTTGATTGTGGGCAATTGGGTGCTCGTCGAGGGAACGGTATCCCATGTGGAGAATGCTGAAACCGGAGTGACCGTCAATGGACGGATCGCGCTGGCGGATGGCGGTCGGTTTGCTGCCAGCCAGATAGAGCTGGAAGAAGGCGAAAACACCATCACGGCGACGGCGACCGACGCGCAGGGCAACACCGTCACTGATACCGTAACCGTTTTTGCCCAGCGCACGGCGGACTATGTGAAGCTTGCGCCCTTGACCGAGTCGGGCGCGTCTCCTCTGGAAACGACCCTTTTGGTCGCGGGGACATTCGCAATTTCCGAGCCGATTCTAACCTGGTCTGGACCCGGAGTTGTAGAGTCGATTGGCGGCGACGGCAACGAAGAGCACATATTCCGGATCGCCGGAGAGGGCATCTACCACTTCGCGGTTCAGGCCGTCGATTCTCGGGGAGGGACGCATGAAGACGCCGTGGCGATTCTCGTGGTCGACGAGCTGGAGCTGGACGCCATGCTCAGGTCGAAGTGGGGGGCCATGAAGGAGGCTCTCGGAAATCGGGATATCCCCGGCGCCTTGACGTATTTCGCCGGGGATGCGCAGGAACTCTACAACGACATCTACACCCTTATCTCGGACAGCCTCCCGCAGATAGTGCAAGAAATGCAGGATATTCAACTCGTCCGGGTCGAGGACGGCATGGCCGAATACCGCATCCTGAGGCAGGAGACGTTCGATCAGAGGCTCTACGACATAAGCTACCATGTCTATTTCGTCCAGGACGTGGACGGGTTGTGGAAGATTTACAAATATTGATGCGGCTCGGCCGCGCGCTCGTGCTCGCGAGAAAAGCTCGGTCCCGTCGCCCGTCGGGATCGAAGAGGGGGCAGGGGCGCGATAGCAGCCGGGTTGTCGCGGGAGAGCCCATGCGACGGATACTTGCGGAAATCATAGGTCTTCTCGTTCTCGGCGCGTCGAGCGGCGGATGCCTTTGCGTCCTCCAGGACTACGAGCCTGCGCACAGGGGGAAAATAATAGATGCGCAAACCGGCGAGCCCATTCCCGGAGTGGTCGTTCTCGGGCTCTGGAAAAAACGGTCGCTTGGGGATATGAGGATAGTGGTCGATTTGGTGGAAACCGTAACGGACGAGGAAGGCGAATTCTCCATAGGGGGAAAAGGCGTCCTCACCACGTTTGATCTGTATCCCATGGACGTGGTCATATTCAAGGCGGGCTACCAACATTGTGGATTAACCTTCTGGGATTCCCTGAGGGATGCCAAGTACCTCGACGTGGATGTCAGGTGGGTGGACGGCAAGGCCGTCGTTGCGCTCCGCAAGCTGTCCAGGGAGGAAATACGCAAGCACAGAGACGTTCCTATTTTGTTCAGTGTGCCGAGGGAAAAATGGGCGCGTCTCTGGCAAGAGATCGAAAAGCACCGCAAAGAAGCCGGAATAGGGCCGCCGCCAAACAGAGGGACCGTCGGCCCGCCTTTTTCTGAACCTAGATTTTGATGGGGATTGCCAGCTCTTTTATACAGCAGGGGGGAGGACAGACGATGAAAGCTTCAAAAAACGTGCGCATCGTTCAAAAAGCGACTCCGGCGCATCGTATCGGCCTCGCGCGACGAATGCTCGCGGGTATCTTCTGCCTTCTCGTTCTCGGCGCGTCGAGCGGCGGATGCCTTTGCGCCCTCCAGGACTACGAGCCTGCGCACAGGGGGAAAATAATAGATGCGCAAACCGGCGAGCCCATTCCCGGAGTGGTCGTTCTCGGGCTCTGGAAAAAACGGTCGCTTGGGGATATGAGGATAGTGGTCGATTTGGTGGAAACCGTAACGGACGAGGAAGGCGAATTCTCCATAGGGGGAAAAGGCGTCCTCACCACGTTTGATCTGTATCCCATGGACGTGGTCATATTCAAGGCGGGCTACCAACATTGTGGATTAACCTTCTGGGATTCCCTGAGGGATGCCAAGTACCTCGACGTGGATGTCAGGTGGGTGGACGGCAAGGCCGTCGTTGCGCTCCGCAAGCTGTCCAGGGAGGAAATACGCAAGCACAGAGACGTTCCTATTTTGTTCAGTGTGCCGAGGGAAAAATGGGCGCGTCTCTGGCAAGAGATCGAAAAGCACCGCAAAGAAGCCGGAATAGGGCCGCCGCCAAACAGAGGGACCGTCGGCCCGCCTTTTTCTGAACCTAGATTTTGATGGGGATTGCCAGCTCTTTTATACAGCAGGGGGGAGGACAGACGATGAAAGTTTTGAAGCGAGCGAGTATTGTTCTGGCAGCGACCTTTGCGCTATGTTTCGGCCTTGCAGCGACGGCGCATGCGTGGGATGAAGATGTTACACATCCGGACCTTACTAAATCGGCCGCTCGGAATTCCAACCTCGAAACCCAGGGTTTCTTGAAAGATATAGGGTTTTGGCTTGGACTTGACGATCGGATTTTCGGCTATCCCATTCTCGATTGGATCAGATCGGGATCTAAATATGAAGATTCATATAGCTTCTTTCAGCTTATTGACGGGAGCGCAAGGTTTTACAACCATTTCCATGATCCGCTGGATGCATGGGAATCCGCAGGTCTGAATGATTACCTCTATTTTCCGATATACATGCATGTTACAGGGCAGTCTTCGCTGCTCTGGGCCCAGGATGGCGCGCGCCAGTCGGGCGCTCCCAAGGGCGACCAATCATGGGCGCAATTGAGGGGGTACTACTACCTCGCCCTCACTGCCACGACCGACTATGCAAGGGATCTCAACTTTGCCGGAACATTTTGGGGGCTTGGTTTCCAGATGCATCTCGTCCAGGACGCGGGCGTGCCGGAGCACGTGCGCAACGACCAGCACGCCATCGAAGGGAAAATCGGCAGAAGCCGCGGCTATGCGTTCTTCGAGGCCTGGGCGTGGAAAAAACGTAGCCTGATCAAGGAACTGGCGGCAAACCCGGTGTTCCCCGACATGGAGCTTGACGTAGCGGTGGGCGACCTTGCGCCAATTACCCGCCTGATAGACGCGAACGAGTACACCGGAAGCAATCCGTCGAACAGTCTTGCGCAAGGGCTCGCCGAATACACTAACGCCAACTTCTTCAGCGACAGCACGATCTTTGCCGCGGAAAACAAGTCGCCCGACTCCAGGCATTACTATCCCTATCCCAAGAAAACCAGCACAAATGTAGAGGCGCTGGTCGCGGGCGACTTGATTCCTCAGGTCGTGGTAGCGGCTGACGGGTTCCAGGAGACTGTCCCCTACATCCGCAAGATCGGCGATGGAGAGGTATTCGACCACCTGTTGAGGCCGACCTACCATTCCACAGATGTTCGCGATAGCGATTCCGGGTTTCAGGAATTCTTTAGAACATTCGCCCGGGACGAGGCCTGCCATGAGGATTACGCCTCTTTTGTCGTTCCCAGAGCCGTCGGGTACTCGGCGGCGCTTCTCGACTATTTCTTTCGCGGAACCATAGAAATAACCGTCCCGGATAGCGGCGGCTACGCGATGACCGAAGACCGCGACGCCGGTTTCTCGAGGGTGGCGCTGATGGCCCTGAATACGGCTCCCGACAACGAAGCCATGTCGAACGGCTCCATTCAATTGGCTGTCAAATACAAGATCGCCCTTGAGGACCCCTTCCAGTCCCAACCGGTTCCGACGACCGATGAATTCTCGTACATACTCGTTCCGGAGCTGAACGACATCCGTTCCATCCCGCGGGACAAGCCGGTCATGCTTGAATTCGACCTGTCCGCCAGTCCGATTCCCGCAAACGCCACCGATGTGTTCTTGCAGGTGGTTTACAGGGGCACGCTCGGGGCCGAAACCGATGCCGTGGCTGTCGGGTTCAAGGACATATCCGAACCCACTCCGGTCGACTTCTACAATGCAATGGACAGGATATGCCTCTACGGCGGGTGGTTCGAAGCCGGCAGCGGCGCGGCCATAGCGATGGTGGACGATAACGGCAATGGAATTGCCGACACGGACGAATGGGATGTTTATCCCCATGACATACGAGACTTCTACGTAAGGTTCTGTCCCTTGGCCAACCCGCAGTACCCCACGGATACCGATTACGACTTCATGGCGGAGTCGCTTGCGGTCGGTTCGCACAGACGCGTATTCCTCCTCGCCGACTACCGGTACAGCTATGCCAGAGCCGCTTTTCGGGTCGTCCATACGCATCCGGATGATCGCTGGAGGACCATGTATATGTCGCCCGGTATGTATAGTGGAAGAGGGGTGAGGAATCAAACGGAGCTTGCGGATCCGGACCTTTGTATCGCCAACGGCATTGATCCGCCATGCTATGTCAGGCATTATCCGTCTTACAAGTTGTTCAGGGGCCTTGATATGTGGGGTGGGCTGGTTATCATAAACGAAGAATATCCGATGGGCTCGGAATGCTCTCTGAACTCGATGCCATAATGTGGTTCCCGGTTTCGGGGCCAACGCTTTCAATAGGAACCATCAATAAGGACGCTGTTGACGAGTTCTCGTCGGTTAGACAGAGCGAAAAGGGAGGCAAGAGATGTATTATTGGAAGGCTTTGCTGTATATTCTTGTATTCGTTCTTGCGGGACTGCCCGCCTACGGTCAGGACTTCAAAATAGAGAAGATCAACCCGGATACCGGCGAAGTGGTTCTGCTTGACCGTGCAACGGGCAACCTGTGGAGAGTGGCCAAGGGGCAGAAGGTGCAGGGCTGGCTGATTGCCGAAGTCGATCAAGACGGCATTACCATATCCAGGCCGGATGAAAGAAAACCCGCGACGGTCAATGTCACCAGGATTCCCGTGGACGGACCGTATAGCCTTCACACGGTGAAGCCGAAGCAAGGTCCGGATTGAGCCGTCGTTGAAAAGCGAAAGAGCGCCGGGCCGGGAGGCGCGACTGACTGTCGATTCTACCATTGAGCCTGATCGTATCTGGCAGGAACTCTGGTCAAGCACAACCGAGCAACCCTAAACTGCTCATTTGATCTTTCCCAGCTTTTCGAGCAGCCTTTTCGCGTTTTCGATATCCTCTCTGGCCTTTTGGTTGTTCGGGTCCAAGGCCAAGGTTTTTTCCCACTCGGCGATGGCTTTTTCCAGCATTTCGTCGACGAAATGCTGGACCCCTTTTTTGTAGTGTTGCTCCGCCAATGCTTTCACGATTTTTTGAAGATGCGCCATGTAACTTTGCGCGGGCTCGTAGTCGGGATCGACATTCGACATCGCATGAAGGGCCTCGGGATATTTTTCGTACGCTTCGTAGTGTCTTGCGATTTGAAGCCAGGCTTCGTTTTGGATATCGGCCGCCCGGGCGTTTTCGGGATCGTGTTTCCGGATTTTGGCGGCGGTTTCGATGGCGTCTTCGTACTGTTCGGCCTCGAGACGCTCCCTGGCCGTTTTCAAGCTCTTCTCCACGTCGAACGGGGTTTTCGACGCGATCCGGCCCCAATTCCGCGGTATCGTCGGCAAAAAAAGAATCCGGCCCGCCTCGACGACGGCCGATTTTTCCATGTCGTTGAAGTACGCTATAAAACAGTGTTTTTCCGGATCGCCGTATACTTGTTCCGCCACGGTCGCCAAGTCGGTGTCCCGGGTCGCCTCGAAAAATTTCCGATCCGCATTTTGCAGCTTGTCGGTCATATACGAAATCGCCCCTTCGTGTTCCGGATTGATCCGCAAAACCTCCAAAAAGGCGCGCGCGGACTTTTGGCTGTTTCCTTTCTCGTAATACCCGACTCCGCTCAAATAGAACCGGTCGGATTCCTCCTGAATCTTTCGGGTAAGCGCGTCTATTTTTTCGCCGTCGGTCATGTTTTCTTCGCGCGGAGTCAACTGTCTGGAAACCTTCAGAAATTCCCGAGCCATGAACCATTCGTTTCGCTCCTCGCATTTTTCCGCGCGTTCACGGAAGCTCTCGGCCAGCGAAACGGATTCGCTCTTCTCCGAAACCGGCGCGGGCGGCGTTACAGTCGAGCAACTCGCCGAAAGCGCCATCGACAGAATCAGCAAGCCACATGCCAAAATCTTAAAATTCATTCGAGGAAAACGCCTCCCGGAAGGATACATTTTTTTCGAATTCGCTCGAATCCCAATCGCCGTATACGACCGAGCGTCGAATCCTGTACCGGTTCTCGAAAAAAGCCGGGTTCCCGCGTTCCACGGTAAAAGCGGCGCGATATCCCCGCTTTTTCAAAACGGACGCGATCAATTCGTTCGATTGGCCGTAAGGATAGGCAAAGTAACGGCAACTTGTCCCTATGTTCTTTTCGATAATCTTTTCCGCGTCCTCGATTTCCTTTATCACCGCTTTCAAATACTGTTCGTAGGTCTCCCCTTTTTCCAAGACGGTCAAATCGCGATGGGACCGCGTGTGGTTTTGGACATCGAACCCGTGATCGGCCATTTCCTTCAACTGTTCCCACGACAGACCCTTGCCCCCTCCCCCGATGAAATCCGTATGAACGAAATACGAGGCCGTGAAACCGTACTTTTTCAATATTGGAAACGCGATCCGGTAACTGGAGTTCCAACCGTCGTCGATGGTCACGAGAAAGGCCTTGTCTGGAACAGGAGCTTTGAATTCCATAAAATCGAGCAGTTGGTCGAGGCTGATCGTTCGATAGCCGCTTTCTTTCATGTAGCGCATTTGCCGTTCGAATTCGCCGGCGGCGACCGTCATCTTGTCCGTCCGGTCTTCGGAAAAGCAATGATACGCCAGGATCGGCACGGTCTGGTATCCGTCGCCCTCGAGCCCTCCCAGGTAAACCGGCTTAAGCGGAACCGCCAGGATCTTTCCCGGAACGATTTCGGACTGTCCGTTGAACTTGGAAATCAGCCACCCTTTTTCGGAATCCAAGAGATACTCCCCGGCGATCGTTTCGAAAGTGTCGGATTTTCCGGGACGCACAAACACGAAATCGACCGTTTCGCTCACGATGGAGCTGATCCGCTCCGCTTCTTGGGGCTCGAATCCCAAACCCGGCTTCCCGGCTCCCGGAACGCAGGAACAAAGGGCCGGTCCGAATAACAAGAAAAGGAAAATCAATATTGCGGGACTTTCGCGAATTTCATGTTTCATGGATTGAATTCCAATTTTAATTCGAATCTCCGACTCAAAGCATCGAACGTCAAAACACGCCTCCCAACCTCTTTGGCGAGCGCCTGCCTTCCAACAGTTAAAACCTGACGCCTGTCACTTTATACGTTCTCACCAACCTGGCCTTCCCCTTCACGATCACCGGGGCAAGAGGCTTCGCCTTCAAACTGTCGCCTAATTTTTCGTACAGCGAGCTTCCCGCGATCACCTCCCCGGCTTTGGCGAATGCGTTGATTCGCGACGCCATATTGACCGCGTCTCCGATCACGGTATATTCCATTCTGGCCTGCGATCCGATATTGCCGGAAACCACGAGTCCGGTTTCCACGCTGAACGCCGCCGACGGCAGGAGAAGGTTTCCGTTGTTAGACCTTTTCCGAAACGTTTCCGCCATTTCGAGGCACGCGAGAACCGCTCGCGTCGCGTGGTCTTCGCAACGCACGGGAACCCCGAAAACGCCGAGGACGGCGTCTCCGATGAACTTGTCCACGTAGCCGCCGTGTTTCGAAACGATTTCGGTGACGATTTCGAAAAATTCGTTCAGTTCGTCGACCACTCTTTCCGGCTCCCGGTTTTCCGAATACGACGTAAAGCCCCTGATGTCGGCGAAAACCACGGTCGCCTCGTTCTTGTCGCCTTTCAGCCAGTTTCTTTCCGGTGACGTCAGAATCAAGTCCAATATTTCGCTTCCGACATACTTCCCGAACGATTCCTTCATGAGCGCCTTTGTCCAAAGTTCCTCGCTCATATGGTCGAACGCCCTGGCAAGATCGCCGAACTCGTCCTTTCTATTGGATCGCAACCTGTGTTTGTAATTGCCCCGTCCGATCTCCCGCGTGGCCTCGACCAGTTTCGATATCGGTTGGGAAAACCGATGGCCGAACATGAAAGCCGAAACGATTCCCATCGCAAGAATGACGAACGTCATCGCTAATAGCGAATTTTTCTCCCGACCTATCTCTTCCTCGATGAAGTCGATGGATACCCCGACATGCACCTCGCCAAGAATCTTGTCCGAAAAATCCACGGGCTTTATCAAGTTCAACACTTGCTCGCCGGATGGTAACACGTAACTGAAGTGGGTAACATCGTTTTCGGACTCCGTTTTTATCTGTTCGTACTCGAATCGATGGATTTCTCCGATTTTTTCCAGATCGGTATGCGCCGCTATTCGGCCCTCCGAATCCAGGATAAACGCATAGAGTATCCCTTCGACGGCCGTGGATTCCTTCAGAAGGTTGTTCAGGCTCAGGATGTTGTTTTCCAGCAGCGGTATGGCCGCGTTGTTCTCGAAATGATTCAGGGTCACCATTCCGATTCTGACGGTCTGGTCGTAAAGGTGTTGTCTCTGGCGCTTGAACATGACTATGCTCAGCATCGAAACGGCCGCCACGATGATCAAGATGACCGCGATGGACAGCTGGAGCCAAATCGGGATTTTAACGGAGGGAGCCTTGGCGGAGGAAACCTCCGGAGGGGACTTTCTTTCTTTTTCGTTTTTCCTTTCCCCGACGCACTCCATATTCGCTTGCAAGATACTCGAAGCACGATCCGGGCCGATAAACCGTCTTTCCTTTTCCAATCCGATCATTGTCTTTTCCGATCATTTGTTGAACAACCGCCAAAAAAGCGGGGTCATTCTATACCATCGGCCGGGGAAACACAACCTGCGGCCGATTTTCTCGATCATTTTGCTCTTTGATTGACTTGAGGATTCGATTCGTTTATTTTTCGGAATCGAAGAAAAACGACACGGACCCAATTATCGGAAAGGAGTGGCGCAATGACGATTTACGTTTCCGGTTCGCTCGCATACGACCGGATCATGTCTTTTCCCGGCAGATTCGAGGATCACATTCTTCCGGAAAAGATTCATATTTTAAACGTCTGCTTCACGGTGAACGGAATGGACGAAAAGTTCGGGGGCACCGCCGGCAATATCGCCTACAGCCTGTCCCTTTTGGGAGAGCGACCGCTGATTGTAGCGACCGCCGGCAAGGACTTCGGCGAATACGAACAATGGCTTGTCAAAAACGGACTTTCCTTGGACGGAATCCGGAAAATCCCCGAGGAGTTCACCGCCGGCGCCTACATCACCACCGACGAGGCCGACAACCAGATCACCGGCTTCAACCCGGGCGCCATGAAATATCCGTCCATGTACGACTTCAACGGCATGAATCCCCGAGACTCCATAGCGATCGTCTCCCCCGGCTGCATCGACGACATGCGCTCCTATAGCCGTCTTTTCAAGGAAAAGGGAACTCCTTGCATTTTCGACCCCGGGCAAAGCATTCCCGCGCTGACCGCCGAGGACATCGTGGAGATGGTTACCGGGTCGGAAATGCTGATCTCGAACGACTACGAGCTTGAATTGATCAAAAAGATCTCCGGACTCCAAAAAGACGAGATCCTGCGAAGAACCAAAGCGGTAATCACCACCTTGGGCGAGCACGGGGCGATCGTGGCAGCCAACGGACAAGAGATTTCAATTCCCGCCGCAAAGGCCGAGAGGCTCCAGGATCCCACCGGCGCGGGCGATGCCTTTCGCGCAGGCCTTCTCAAGGGCCTCTCCATGAAAAACGACTTGGTCGAATCCGCGCGAATGGGGGCGGTGTGCGCGAGTTTCGCGGTCGAGAAACACGGAACCCAAGAACATTTTTTTTCGATGGAACATTTCCGGAAAAGATACGACCAAAACTTTTAGACAACAGATCGTGTTTGGACGATCGAGCAAAAACAAGGCGAAGTCACATCCCCCACACGCTGACTCTTATTTTCCCTAAAGTTTCGTCCCTTCGAAAGATCTTTTCCTCCCACAACTTGTCCGGGGAACGGTCGAACACGATCAGGTGGCCGTCCTCGGCGCCACACTTGTCCATGTATTCGGCAAGCTGCGAGCAACCTTCCTCGAGGGTGCGCTTCAGGCTCTTGCGCAGGATTTTCAGTTCCATCACTATCCTTTGAACGCCCTTTCCATGTTTCCAGAGGACCATAAGGTCCGTGCGCTTCCTCCCGAGGCCGTACTCGCGGTCGATTCTTCCGCCGGAGTTTACGACGCGCTGCAAGAAGGCCTGCAACAGCAGTTGCGGTCCCGCCTCCTTGTAGTCGAAACGTTCGAGCCAAATTTCGGAGTTTTCCCTGTAGAACCGCTGAAATTCGGACAAGAGGGTCATTGTATCCAACTTGCCGTCGGGAAGGACGAAACGGGATTGTTTATAGACGGGTTCCAGGTTGTACTGGGCGATCAGGTTCAGTTCGCGGGGGACGACTTCACGGTAGATGGCGTTAGAGATTTCCAAGCCGGAAGCCGACCTGTGGATCAGGCCCAGATCCAGCAGGTATTGAATATCGTCATGGGCGATATTCTCCAAATCGCTCCCCTCGAGCATGGGGCCGATCACATGTCTCACTCTGTTCTCTTTTAGCTTGTCGGCCAGTTGGTCGATATGGGTTTCGCGTCGAAGGAGTTTGGACAATGTCTTGGTCCAACTCTACAACATTTCGTTCAATGCGCTGTCGGGGCCCCACAATTCCATGGTTTGCCTCATGTGATCTACCGGATACGTATCGCGCAGCATATCCCTCGCACGGGACGCGATTTCAGCCAAGAACGAATAAACGCCTCTTTCGACATCCTCTCGCGCCGATTGACCCTTTTCGACGTTCACGTACAGGCAATTATACTTGCCTTCATTGTTCAGGCGCTTCATCAAGGCGAGAAGCGCGGAGGTTTTGCCGGTCTGCCGGGGCGCATGGAGAACGAAATATTTTTTTTGCCCGATAAGCAAGAGAATTTCGTCAAGGTCGAATCGTTCTATCGGCGGGAGGCAATAGTGGTCTTGACAATCAACCGGCCCCGCCGTGTTGAAAAATCTCATTTTTCTCTCCTGGTTCTAATATCAAATCGTTCTCGTCGTTTTTTCAAGAATATACATCGAACGGGAGAATATTTCAAATTTTGATCGAGAAACGGAGAACCATGGGATGTCAGCGCTTATGTCCCGCCAACCCCCCAGCCTATCTGTTGACATCCATGCTCCGGTTCGTTTAACTTGTTTTTCAAAGTATATTTCGGTTCTCGGAAATTTTCCGGCGAAAAACAAAACAATTTCAAACCAAAGACAGGAAACCACCCCATGAACATATCCGACGCTTTCAACGCCGAATACATCGACGAGCAGTACCAGCGATGGAAGGAGGACTCGGACTCGGTCTCCTCCGATTGGCGCTATTTTTTCAAAGGATTCGAATTCTGCGACTCCGGCGGGAAAAAAGAGGGGGTTTGCTCCGACGAGACGATTCTATCCCAGTCCCGCGTGGACGCTCTCATATCCAGGTATCGGGACATTGGCCATCTGTTGTCCTGCCTGGACCCGTTGACCGCCTGCCCGACCGACCACCCCCTGCTGAACATATCAACGTTCGATCTTTCCCCGTCCGACTGGGAAACCGAGTTTTACCGCCCGGCTTTTTTCGGCCAAGGAAAGGCTCCGCTCAAGGAAATCGTAAACGCGCTGAAGGAAACCTACTGCCGCTCGGTGGGCGTCGAGTTCATGCACATCCAAGACCCCGGGGAACGAGATTGGCTCCTCGAGCGCATGGAACCGACCAGGAACAGGCCCGATCTCTCCGGCGACGAACGCTTGCGAATTTTGCGGAAACTTTGCGAGGCGACTTTGTTCGAGCAGTTCCTCAACAAGAAATATCCCGGGCAGACCCGGTTTTCCGCCGAGGGCGCAGAGGCGCTGGTACCCATGCTCGATTCCCTTTTGCGTCATGCCGCCGAAAACGGCTGCGAGGAGGCGATCATGGGGATGGCCCACAGGGGAAGACTCAACGTCCAGACCAACGTGCTCGGAAAAACCTACGAGGACGTCTTCCAGGAGTTCGAGCAGTGCTACGACCCGTCAAGCCTCGTGGGCGCGGGTGACGTCAAATACCACAACGGTTTCATGGCCGATCTGGATTTCGGCGGGAACCCGCTCCGGGCGGTGCTGGTGAACAATCCCAGCCATTTGGAGTCGGTGGACCCGGTGGTGGAGGGAATGGCCAGGGCGAGACAGACGCAAAGGGAGGCGAAAAACGGCGGCAAGGTGCTCCCGATCCTCCTCCACGGCGACTCGGCCTTCGCGGGCCAGGGGGTGGTCGCCGAAACGCTGAACATGTCCCAACTGGAGGGCTATTCCACCGGAGGAACGATTCACGTGGTCGTCAACAACCAGATCGGCTACACCACCCTTCCCAAGGACGCCCGCTCCACCCGGTACTCCACCGACATAGCGAAAATGCTCATGTCTCCCATTTTCCACGTCCACGGGGAAAACCCCGAGGCGGCCGTCCATGTGGTCAAATTGGCATACGACTACCGCAAGAAGTTCAAGAAGGACGTCGTGATCGATCTGGTCTGCTATCGGCGCTACGGCCACAACGAGGGCGACGAGCCGTACTTCACCCAGCCGCAAATGTACGAACGGATCAAGGAACGCCCTCCCCTCTTCCAGCTCTACGGGCAAAGGCTCTTGGAAGAAAAGGCCGTCTCGAAGGAAGACCTGTCCAAAATCGAGGAAGGGGTGGCCAAATGCCTGGACGACTCCTTCGAAAAGGCCAAAACCGAATGCCGAGGCTTTCCGATCCCGAAATTTTTCGAATCCTGGGAGGGACTCCACGGAAACTTTTCGCACGACCCGGTAGACACGACGGTCCCGAAGGAAACCCTTGTCTCCCTTGCGCGGAAACTCGCGACGGTCCCGGAGGGCTTCAACGTGTTCAGAAAGCTCAAAGGCCTGCTCGACAAGCGCATGGAAGCCGTGGAAGCCGGCGAGGGGATCGACTGGGGAAACGCCGAGTCGCTGGCGTTCGCCACGCTTCTCGCCGAGGGATATCCGATCCGGCTCAGCGGCCAGGACAGCGGAAGAGGTACTTTCAGCCAACGGCACAGCGTTCTGACGGACGTGGAGACCGGGGAAAGATACACGCCGTTAAACGCCCTGGGGGTCAAGCAGGCCTCCTACACGGTCTACGACAGTCTGCTCTCCGAGACGGGAGTGCTCGGCTTCGAATACGGATACTCCCTCGCACAGCCCAGGGGACTGGTCATATGGGAAGCGCAGTTCGGAGACTTCAACAACAACGCGCAATCCGTCATCGATCTCTACATCGCCTCGGGCGAGGCCAAGTGGCAAAGACTCAGCGGGCTTACATTGTTCCTCCCGCACGGACTCGAGGGCTTGGGGCCCGAGCATTCCAGCGCGCGCCCCGAGCGATTCCTGCAACTTTGCGCCCACGACAACATCCAAGTGTGCATCCCCACGCTTCCCGCCCAGTATTTCCACCTGCTTCGAAGACAAATGAAAGCGGCCTACCGCAAACCGCTGGTCGTCCTGACCCCCAAGAGTCTCCTCAGGCACCCCATGTCGGTCTCCACCTTGGACGACCTTGCCAAAGGCGTTTTTCAGGAGGCGATCATTGATCCGGCGCCCCCGAAAAAGACAAAAAGGGTCGTCCTTTGCAGCGGAAAAATCTTTTTCGAACTGTCCAATCGACGCCGGGAGCGGGGAGACGACGATATCGCGATCGTAAGGATCGAGCAGTACTATCCGTTCCCCGAGGACGCGCTTAGGAAAACCCTCGCGAATTACGAAGGCGCCGAGGAATGGCTATGGGTCCAGGAGGAACCGGAGAACATGGGCGCATGGACCTTCGTCCGGCCGAGGCTGGAAAGCTTGACCGGCCGCGCCCTGAAATACGTCGGAAGGGAACCGTCGGCAAGCCCCGCCACCGGCTTCCCCAAGCTTTACCGGAAACAGGCCGAAAGCATTCTCTCGACGGCCGTGGGACCGACCAAGGAGTCGCGAGAAAAAAATTAGCGGAAACGAACGACGACGCCCTCGGGCGTCTTCCAAAACAATCTTTCCACCTGCGCGGTT
>CAZNTU010000054.1:0-8229 GCA_964575975.1 uncultured Desulfobacteraceae bacterium | reverse complement strand
AGGCGGAGAAACTATGATTATCCCGATAAAACAATCCAATGGGGGATGATTAAACGTTTTTGTTTGCGGTTTCATGCCGAAGCGGCGCCGCTAAAAGCTAACCGCTAACCGCGCAGTTCCCAGTTTTTTACAGGAGAAAAAATGGCCATTGAAATAAAGATACCCAGCGTGGGGGAATCCATCACGGAGGCTTTGCTGGCCGAGTGGTTCAGGGCGGACGGCGACCGGGTGAAAAAGGACGAGCCGATCTTCGTTCTGGAGACCGACAAGGTAACCTTGGAGATCGAGGCGGAGGCCGACGGCGTTCTGCGCATCAAGGTCCAGGCGGGCGAAACCGTCCGGATCGGGGACGTGGTCGGGACCATCGAAACCGAGGCGGGCGCAGGGACCGAAGCGGTCGAGAAGGCCAAGGCCGAGAGAGAGGAACCTGCGGCAAAGGCGAAGGAAGCGAAGGAGGAGAAAGAGAAGCCTCCGGAGAAAAGGAAGCCCGTCGAAAAAGCGGAAAAGATCGAGAAGTTCGAAGCCCCGCAGCTTTTACCCTCCGTGCGAAGGCTCGCGGAGGAGAAGGACGTCGATCTTGGCCAAATAGAAGGGACCGGCCCCGGCGGAAGAATCACCAAGGGCGACGTTATTCTCCATCTGGAATCCCGGGAGGCGGCCAGACCGTCCGAGAAAAAGCCCGAAAAAGTCGCGCCGAAGCCGAGTTCCCCCGCCGCCGGGGAAGAAATCGAGCGCAAGCCCATGACCCCGATCCGAAAGCGCATCGCCGCACGGCTCTTGGAGTCCAAGCAGAACACGGCCATGCTGACCACCTTCAACGAGATCGACATGGGTCGCGCCATGGACACCCGCAACCGCTACAAGGACAGTTTCAAGGCGTTCCACGGCGTGGCTCTCGGTTTCATGAGCTTCTTCATCAAGGCATCCGTGGCCGCTCTCAAGGAATTTCCCGAGATCAACGCCTCCATCGAGGGCGACGATATCGTATACCACAACTACTGCCACATCGGCGTGGCCATCGGCACCGGAAAGGGGCTGGTCGTGCCGGTAATCAGGCACGCCGACCGTCTGGGCTACGCCGGGATCGAGCAGGCCATCGTCGATTACGTGGGCAAGGTCAAGGAGAAGCGGCTCGACATTTCCGACATGGAAGGCGGCACCTTCACCATCACCAACGGCGGCGTGTTCGGCTCGCTCCTGAGCACCCCGATCCTGAACTATCCCCAAAGCGGCATCCTGGGCATGCACAAGATCGAAAAGAGACCCGTCGTGATCGACGACCAGATCGCGATTCGCCCCATGATGTACGTCGCGCTGAGCTACGACCACCGCATCGTGGACGGCCGCGAGGCGGTGACATTTCTAAGGCGAATCAAGGAATTCATCGAGGACCCCGAAAGAATGCTTCTGGAGGTATGATTATGGCCGAACGAAAACGATACGATCTGATTGTCGTGGGAAGCGGCCCCGGCGGGTACGTGGCCGCGCTGAGGGCGGCGCAGCTGGGCATGAAGACGGCCTGCGTGGAAAAGCACAGCCGCCCGGGCGGCGTATGCCTCAACGTGGGATGCATCCCCAGCAAAGCCCTTTTGGATTCCAGCGAGTACTACCGCATGGCCAAGGAGACCTTCGCGGAGCACGGCGTCGTGGCAAAGGAGGTCGGGCTCGATCTCGGGGCCATGATGGCGAGGAAGGACAAGGTGGTCCGGGACCTGACCGACGGCATATCGGGCCTGTTCAAGAACAACGGCGTGGATTTCGTCCACGGGACCGCCAGGCTCGCCGGAGAAAAGGGAATCGAGGTTCGCAAGGGCGACGAGGCGGAAGTCTACGAAGCGGACCGCATATTGCTCGCCACCGGAAGCAAGCCTGTGGAAGTCCCCGGCATGGAGTTCGACGGCGAGAGAATCGTCGGCTCCACCGAAGCGCTTTCCTTTTCGTCGGTTCCCAGGCATTTGGGGATCGTGGGAGGCGGGTACATCGGTTTGGAACTGGGATCGGTCTGGCTGAGGCTTGGCGCGCAGGTTACCGTGGTGGAAATGCTGGGCGGTATCGCCACGAACATGGACGGCATGGCGTCGCGCAGGCTTCAGAAGATTCTGGCCAAGCAGGGCATGAATTTCCGTTTGAAGACGAGAGTAGTCTCGGCGAACGTCGCGGACGACACGGTCGAGGTCAAGGTGGAAAAGGACGGAAAGGAGGAGGCGCTGGAGTTCGACAAGCTGCTCGTGGCGGTGGGAAGAAAGCCGCTGACCTCCGGTTTGGGATTGGAGGAGGCCGGGGTCGAAATCGCTGAAAAATCGGGCCGGGTCGTCGTCGACGAGCAATACCGGACTTCCGTGCCATACGTATATGCGATCGGGGACCTGATCGACGGTCCTATGCTGGCCCACAAGGCCTCGGCCGAGGGAATCGCCGCCGTTGAGCAAATGGCAGGGCTCGCGGGCGAGGTCAACTACGACGCGATTCCGGGGATCGTCTACACTTGGCCCGAGGTCGCCTCCGTGGGCCTGACCGAGGACCAAGTCAAAGAGCGTAAAATCCCGTACTCGTCGGCCACGTATCCTTTCGCGGGAAACGGCAGGGCCAAATGCATGGGCGAAACGGACGGGTTCGTGAAAATCCTCGCCCACAAGAAAACCGACCGAATCCTGGGGGTTCACATTTTGGGCCCCAGAGCGTCGGACATGATCGCCGAGTGCGTGCTGGCCATGGAATTCGGCGCCAGCGCCGAAGACATCGCCCGCACCGTCCACGGACACCCTACTCTGTCCGAATCCATTCACGAGGCGGCCATGATGTTGAAACATTGAACAACACAGGTGAAACTTTTTTAGCAGGGAGACAATGCAACAATGAGCGTAATCGTCGATTTCTCCATATTTCCGACGGACAAAGGAGCTAGCGTGAGCGCCTACGTGGCCAAGGCGGTGAAGATTGTCAACGAAAGCGGCCTTGCCCACGAAACCGGTCCCATGGGGACTTGCATCGAGGGGGACGACTGGGACGAGGTCATGGGCGTTATCGGCCGATGCTTCCAGAAACTGAGGGAGGACAGCGACCGCGTCTACATGACCATGAAGGTGGACTATCGCAAGGGGCCGGGGGGACGCATGCGGAGGAAGCTAGAGTCCTTGGAGGAAAAGCTTGGATAGGCGGGGCCATGGAAATGGCCCCTTGCGATCGCTGTCAAAACAAAGAAAACATCACAACGGCACCGCCCTCTGCTGCAGAAAATGATCCGCCAAGACGATGCAGACCATGGCCTCGCACACGACGTTGATTCGGGGTATTGCCGAGATGTCGTGGCGTCCTTGGACCGAAATGGTTTGTTCGTTGCCGCGGATATCCACGGTTTTTTGTTCGATGGCGATGGACGGAATGGGTTTCACGGCCGCTCTGACTACGATGTCGTCGCCGTTGGATATGCCCGCGAGAATTCCTCCGGCGTTGTTGGACGCGAAACCGTCTTCGGCGATCGGGTCGTTGTTTTGGGAACCCAGCATGCGCGCGGCCTCGAAACCCGCCCCGATTTCAACCCCCTTGACCGCGCCGATGCTCATGACGGCCTTGGCCAGTTCGGCGTCCAGCTTGTCGAAAACGGGATTTCCGAGTCCTGCGGGAACCCCGGCGGCCCTGATTTCGACCACGCCGCCTAGGGAATCGCCTTGTCTTTTAACTTCGGCCAGGCGTTGCTCCATTCTTTCGGCCGCTTCCGGGTCGGGGCACAGTAAAATGTTGTCTTCGACATTGGCGAGATCTCTTTTTTCCGCCTTGACCCCGCCTATTTCGATCGTGTACGCCGTCACGGAAATTCCGTGTTTCTCGAGAAGGGCTTTGGCGACGGCCCCGGCCGCCACGCGGGCGACCGTCTCCCTGGCCGAAGCTCTTCCGCCTCCCCGCCAGTCCCGGACCCCGTACTTGGCCAAATAGGTGAAATCGCCGTGTCCCGGACGGAAAAGCTCGGCGTAGGGAGAGTACGCGCCGGATTTGGCGTCCTTGTTCTCCACCATGACCATGATCGGCGTTCCCGTGGTGACGCCCTCGAACACCCCGGACATGATCATCGCCCGGTCGGGCTCCTTTCGGGCCGTGCCGGCCACCGACTTGCCCGGACGTCTTCGATCGAGCATCTCCTGGATCGTCGTTTCCGTCAAAGGCAGTTTGGGGGGGCATCCGTCGATCGCCACTCCGACTCCCTTGCCGTGGGATTCCCCCCATGTCGTTATTCTAAACAATGTTCCGAACGAACTTCCCGGCATCCGTTTTTTTCCTTTTTATCGTTGTTTTTGCAATCGGCGCAGTCCCTCGAAAACTTCCCAATAGTTCGGAAAGGACTTGTCCACGCAGCGTTCGTTCTCGATCTTCACTCCGGGGACCTTCAACCCCGCCATGGAAAATGCCATGGCGATCCGATGGTCGTTGTAGGTGCGGATTTCCGCGCCTCGGGGATTTCCGCCGACGATGGTCATGCCGTCGTCGGTGCAGGACGCCTCGATACCCATTTTCACCAGCTCGTCCACCACCGATCCCAGGCGGTCGCTCTCCTTCGCCTTCAGGTGCGCCACGTTCCTGATTTCGGTAGTCCCTTCCGCGAACGCCGCGACCACCGCGAGAGTCGGGACCATGTCGGGCATGTCGGCCATGTCCGCCTCGATGCCGTTCAAAGCATCGCCCTGGACGCAAATGCCGTCAGGCTCCTCCTCGACCTTGCAACCCATGCGGCCGAGGACTTGTGCGAACCGGACATCGCCCTGGCGCGATTTCTCAGTGGTACCCAGAACCTTGACACGGGCACCCGCGATCGCGGCCGCGCCCCAGAAATAGCCGGCCTGGGAACAATCCGGCTCCACTTGGTAGACGCCCGCCTTGTAGACCTGTCCGCCGGGGACGAAAAACCGGTCGTAGCCTTCCCGGTCGATTTTCGCGCCGCATCGTCGCATCACTTCGACCGTCATGTCGATATACGGCTTGGAAACGGGACCCTCGACCACCCGAACATCCACTCCCTCCGTCGTGTACGGACCGATCAGCAAAAGGGAGGAAAGAAACTGGCTGCTGATCTTGCACCGGACGCTCGTTTTTCCGCCTTGGACCTTTCCTCCCGATATTCTTACGGGGGGACAACCGTTCCCGTTTATGGAAACGGCCTCGATCCCGAGATTGTTCAAGGCGTCCAGAAGGTCGTCGATGGGCCTTTGCTTCATGCGCTCGGTCCCGGTCAGCTCGCATACGCCGTCGCAAAGGGCCGCAACCCCGGTCAGCAATCGCATGGACGTGCCGGAATTTCCCAAATAGACCGCCTCTTGCGGCTTTTTCAGCACTCCCCGGACTCCCTGAATCTCGAACCGGCCGTCCACGTCGTCGATTCTTACGCCCATCCGGATCAACGCGTCCTTGGTCAGCAGGGTATCCTCGCTTCTAAGGCCGTTCTCCACCACGCAACGTCCGTCGGACAGCGCGGCCGCGATGAGCATGCGGTGCGTGTAGCTCTTGGAACCGGGGACCCTGACCGAGCAATCCGAAATTTTACCAGGTTTGATTTCTATCATGTTCGCCTCGCTGCAAACCCTTCCGATTAAAAGCCGTTCCGGGCGCGGGGATAAGAGCCGAGCCACTTCAAGAACAGGCTTATGTTTTTCATCTCGTCGATGGTGTTTTTCACGTGCGGGTCCTCGATATGCCCCTCGAAATCCGCGAAAAAGACGTAGGACCATTTTTCGTGCCTGGCGGGCCTCGATTCCAGCTTCACCATGTTCAATCCCGCCGCCGCCACCGGCTGGAGCAACCTGTACAGAGCGCCGGGAACGTGGGCCGTCACGAACATGATGGAGGTCTTGTCCCTTCCCGTCCTTCGGACTTCCTCCCGCCCGATCACCAAGAACCGGGTGATGTTCCTGCTCGCGTCCTCGATCCTGGAGGCCACGACGTTCAGGTTGTACATGTTCGCGGCCTCGCTGCTCGATATCGCCGCCGACTCGGGGTTTTCCGAAGCCAGCTTGGCGGCCGAGGCGGTGCTTCCGCATTCCTTCAACGGACAGCCCGGAAGATGCTTCCTGAGCCACTTTCGGCACTGGGCGAAGGCGTGCGGATGGGAATAGATCACCTGGATGTCCTCCAGCGCGCCCGTTTTGGAAAGAAGATCGTGTGATACGGACTGGTATATCTCGGAACAAATCTTGAGGTCCGACTCGTAGAACAGGTCCAGCGTGTAGTTGACCGCCCCCTCGATGGAGTTTTCCACCGGGACGACTCCGTACTGGCAGGTCCCCTTCTCCACCTCCATGAAGACGTCCCGAATGCTGGCCTGGGGGACGAACTTGACGGAACTGCCGAAGTGGCTCATGGCGGCCAGGTGGGTGAACGTGGCCTCGGGTCCCAAGTAGGCCGCCTGCTGGGGCTTCTGAATCTCCCGCGCGGCAGCGATGATTTCCGCGAAAAGATGCTGGACCATCTTGTCGGTCAGAGGCCCCTCGTTGAGGGAAACCAAGCGGTTCAGGACCATGCTCTCCCTGGCGTTGTCCATGACGGTCTCGCCCTTGGCCTTTTTCAAATCGCCGATCCTCTTCGCCAGCTGGAGCCTGGTGTTGATCAGCCGCAGAATCTTTTCGTCCACGTCGTCGATGTTTTGGCGAATGACGCCGAGGTCGGTAAGCTTTTCGATTTCCGAACGATCGATCGAATTGTTCATTGGTTTTCTTGGTTTCCTTTCGGCTATTGTTTCGACAGCTCTTCGTTCGCCAGCAGCAGCAGGCTTTCGGTCGTTTTCCAGGATATGCATTCGTCCGTGACGGACACGCCGTACTTGAGGCGGGAAAGATCTTCGGTGAGCTTCTGGTTTCCCTCCTGGAGGTTGCTCTCCAGCATAAGGCCCACGATTTCCTTGGCGCCTTCGACGCGCTGGGCGATCACGCTTTTCCAGACAAAGGCCTGGCCCTGGTATTTTTTCCCGGAGTTTCCGTGGGAGCAGTCCACGACGATGGCACCAGGGAGTTTCTTGGCCTTCAGTTTGGCGGTGGCTTCGGCGATGCATACCGGGTCGTAGTTGGGATGCTCCCCTCCCCTTAAAACCAAGTGGCCGTAGGGATTTCCCGTAGTCCTCACGATGCAGGAGCGACCCTCCTGGTCGATGCCCAGGAAAGTCTGTTCGGCCCTGGCGGCCTGCATGGCGTTCAGCGCGATATCGAGGTCGCCGTTGGTGTGGTTCTTGAACCCGACCGGCATGGAAAGGCCGCTCGCCATCTCCCGGTGGGTCTGGGACTCGGTGGTCCTGGCCCCGATCGCCGCCCAGCTGACCAAGCCCGCTATGTACTGCGGAATGATGGGCTCCAGAATTTCCGTGGCGACGGGAACGCCCATCTGGCAGATGTCCAAAAGAAGCTTTCTCGCTTTCCTCAAGCCCTGCTGGATGTCGCAGGAACCGTCAAGGGCGGGGTCGTTGATCAGGCCCTTCCATCCCACGTTCGTGCGGGGCTTCTCGAAATAGACCCTCATGACGAGAAAAAGGTTGTCCCTGACCTTCCCGTCGATTTCGAGAAGCCTTTCGGCGTATTCGATCGCCGACCCTTCGTCGTGGATCGAGCAGGGGCCGACAATGGCGAGCAGGCGCTTGTCCTTGCCGTCGATGATGTCCTGGATCGTCTTTCTCCCCTCGAGCACGGTGGCGGTTGCCTTTTCGTCGAGGGGAAACTCGTGTTTCAATTGCAACGGGGGAATAAGATGTTCGTAGCCCTTCACATGAATGTCGTACGTCGTCTTCGTCATGTCTTTACCCTTTCTTCGGTTTTGTGGGCTCCCCGGTTTTTCAAAACAAAAAAGCCGCGGGCTTTTTTCGGTTCGCCCACGGCTTTTCGCGCCTTGTTTGTTTTGTTTGGTCGGATTAGCGCACTGCGGGCGGACCGGTGCTAAAAAAATAATACCAAAAATAAAAGAGGTATTGGCCCGCGTACGTATTATTCAATCCGACTTCTCCTTCGTAAAAAATTTTTCGTAAAGCTGTAAATAATCGAAAAAAATTTGTCAAGCGTTTTTTTTGCCGGACCAACTCGTCAAACATCCGAAAAGATAGCTGCAAAGCAACGTAAACGATGTCCATTCCATTTTTCAGGCGAAGATACGAAGGTTGTTTTCAAATTTTTAAAACAACGACGGGAAGACCAAAAGCCGCAACTAATTTGACATTGTAAACTTAACGGGTAGCATGCCGAATTTATCGACCCGTGCGGTTGG
>CAZNTU010000053.1:0-30280 GCA_964575975.1 uncultured Desulfobacteraceae bacterium | reverse complement strand
GCGCAAGGTCGAAATATTTCAATTGGTTGCGGCTTATGTTTACGATGTCAAGTTATTGGTTATTGGTTATTGGTTATTGGTTGTTGGAGATTGGTTGTTGGAGATTGGTTGTTGGTTCCTGATGCTTGGTGTTTGATTTCGGGGATTGGCTATTTGGCAGCTCTTGAACCTCGTCCCTCTATCTATAAGGTCGAAAAACGAAGCAGAACAAAGAAGATCGAACGAAAACGTTAAACGAACAACCAAAATCATCTCCGTACAATCATCCCCACTGCCTCCCCGCCTCCTAAGCACAGGCAAGCCAGCCCGATCTTCTTGTCCCGTTTGACCATCTCGTGCAAGAGCGTCACCAAAATACGACACCCACTGGCTCCAATGGGGTGTCCAAGCGCGACGCTTCCTCCGTTGACGTTCAATTTCGCGTGATCGATTCCCAGCTCCCGCATTATCGCTACGGTCGAACCGCTGAAGGCTTCGTTGATTTCGACCAGATCGACGTCGTCCAAGGTAATGCCTTCCTTTTTCAAAATCTTGGGAATCGCCCCGATCGGCGTGACCAACGCGTATTTCATGTCGTGGGAGTAACCCGCCCGTGCGCCGATGGTGGCCATGGCTTTGCATCCCAATTCCTCGCCCTTTTCTCTCGACATCACCACGGTGGCCGCCGCGCCGTCGCTGATGATGGAGGCGTTTCCAACGGTAGTGACGCCGTCCTTTTTGAAGGCCGGTTTCATTTTCGACAACGCCTCGTAAGTGGTATCCCTCGGGCACTCGTCCCGGTCCACGATCACGGTTCCGCCCTTGGGCTTTTCGACTTTGACCGGGACGATCTCGTCCCTGAAACGGCCGGAGCGGACCGCAGCCATGGTTCGACGGTACGATTCGGCGGCGTAGCGGTCCTGGTCTTCGCGCGTGACGTTGTATTTTTCGGCGCAAAGCTCGTTGGACATGCCCATGTGAAAATCGTTTACAACGTCCCATATGCCGTCGTGGATCATGTGGTCCTGGATGGCCCCCGGTCCCATGCGATACCCGAAGCGGGCCTTTTCCAGGTAGTATGGCGCCATGCTCATGCTTTCCATTCCTCCGGCCACAACCACGTCGGCGTCGCCCGCAACAATGGCGTGCGCCGCCAGGATTACCGCCTTCAAGGAGGAGCCGCAAACCTTGTTAATGCTGTAAGCCTCCACGGAGTCGGGAAACCCCGCGTAAAGCGCCGCCAGTTTAGCCGGGTTTTGTCCGTATCCGCAAGGAAGAACCTGGCCCATGATGATTTCGTCCACATCGCTCTTTCCGATCCCGGCCCTCTCGACGGCCGCCTCTATTGCCGCAGCGCCCAGCCGCGTGGCCCCGACGGTACTCAACGACCCCTCGAACGTACCCAAAGGAGTCCTTACCGCGCTGACAATAACCGCTTCCCGCATTTCGCCAATCCTTGTCTATTCTCTGTTTGTTGAAAAAGTTTCCGTCCCTGGACCGCCGGCGGCGAACAGGTGTCGGAATATACGGATCGATTCGGATTACATACCACAAAACCGTGTCGAAGGTAACCTCCATTCTTCCTTTTCCATCCGTTCCTGTTTTAAATGCCGCGGAACGTAATAAATATGCCTTCGCTCTTGCTTGCCAGCCTGTAGTGGGCGCGACTTTGGCATCTTCATTTCATTCCGAGCACCTAACCCCCTCGACAGAATTGAACCTTGACAATCGTGCCCCGACAAATAAAATGCGGAGCGAACTCCTGAACCTCCGAACAAATGAAAGAACGAGAAATGAAACACAACCGCAAACGAATTCTTGTAACCGGCGGCGCGGGCTTCCTCGGTTCCCACCTTTGCGAGCGACTCCTCGCCGACGGGCACGACATTCTCTGCGCCGACAATTTTTTCACCGGGACGAAGGACAACATTTCGCACCTAATGGACAATCCCTATTTCGAGATCGTGCGCCACGACATCACGTTCCCTTTATATGTGGAAGTCGATGAAATATACAATCTGGCATGCCCCGCCTCCCCCGTGCATTACCAGTTCGATCCGGTCCAGACCACGAAAACCAGCGTCCACGGCGCCATCAACATGCTAGGGTTGGCCAAGCGCATAAGGGCCAAAATTTTCCAGGCGTCCACCAGCGAAGTGTACGGCGACCCCGAGATGCATCCCCAGCCCGAATCCTATTGGGGAAGAGTGAATCCCATAGGCCGGCGGTCATGCTACGACGAGGGGAAAAGATGCGCCGAGACCCTGTTTTTCGACTACCGGCGACAGCATGGAGTGAGGATAAAGGTCGCGAGGATTTTCAACACGTACGGCCCGCGCATGCATCCCAACGATGGCCGGGTGGTCTCCAACTTCATCGTCCAGGCTTTGCGAAAGAAGCCGATCACCATCTACGGCGACGGAACGCAGACTCGCTCGTTCTGTTACGTGGACGATATGGTCGACGCTTTCGTCAGGCTGATGGATACCCCGTCCGAATTTACCGGCCCCGTCAACTTGGGAAACCCGGCCGAGTTTACGATTCTCGAACTTGCCGAAAAAGTCATGGCGTTAACCGGGTCCCGTTCGTCCATCGAATTCCGTCCGTTGCCGTCCGACGACCCAAGACAACGCAGGCCGGACATCCGGCTTGCAAAGGAAATGCTTGGCTGGGAGCCGAAGATCAATTTGGACGACGGACTTGGCCGGACAATAGCCTATTTCGAAAATGAACTTTAAAACTTTCTCTCGGAGGGAAGTCTCCTCCAAGAAGCAGGCTATGAATGGAAAATTACAGCGCCACCATTTTCTCCACCGCCCCCAATGCGGGCAGCCGAATTTCCTCGGGCACTTTCACGACGGGCGACAAAGTTTCGAGGCTTTTTGCGACGTCCTCCAAAGAGATTTTCTTCATGTCCCTGCACTCCATGGCGATGTTCGCCGGATAGAATTTCTTGTCCGGGTTCGATTTCGCCAACGGATAGATCAGTCCCACCTCCGTTCCCACGATAAACTCCTTTCGATCCGATTCGGCGACGTATTGGAGCATGCCGGAGGTGCTCGCGACCACGTCGGCCAGTTCCAGAATATCGAGGCGGCATTCGGGGTGGGCCATGAACACGGCGTCGGGGTGGGCCGCTCTGGCTTTTCTTGCGTCCTCCGGAGAAAGCAGGTCGTGGTAGGGACAGTAGCCGTCCCAATAATGGATTTTCTTGTCCGTTTTCGACGCGGCGTATCTCGCCAGATTCCGGTCCGGAGCCATGAGAATCTCGTCCTCGTCCAGGCTGTTCACGACCTTGACCACGTTGGCGGACGTACAGCAGACAGTGCTGCGTGCCTTGACGGCAGCCGACGAATTCACGTACGTCACTACCGGAACAAACTTGCCTCCCGCCGAGAGCTTCTCGATGCGACGGGTCAAAGCCTCCGGCGTAACCATGTCCGCCATGGGACATCCGGCGTCCTTGCGGGGAATAATCACCGTTTTGTCGGGACATAGGATCGAGGCGGTTTCCGCCATGAAATGCACCCCGCAAAATACGACCACTTCCGCGTCGGTTTTCGCGGCCTTCCTGCTAAGCTCCAGCGAATCTCCACACATGTCCGCCACGTCCTGAATCTCGGGCGGCTGATAGTTGTGAGCCAGGAGTATGGCGTTTTTCTCTTTCAGCAGTTCCTTGATCCGTCCCTTCATTGTTCCTCGCCTCCAATTATTCTTCCATTTCCAGGACATCCGCCCCTTCGGGTATGGCGAACCGGAAAAGATCGTTTTTCAAATCGGCCCCGAACCGGTAGTCGGTTATCCTGATCCTGGTTTCGTCCTCGTACGCGTTCAAAGTCACGATCTTTTCGATCTCGAAGCTTTCCTTGTCGACCGCCAGGAATATGGCGGCCAAATCCAGATTCTTGTCCTCGGGAACGAGCTTAAGATAGTACCCGTCCCCGCTGCCGCTCGAGCTTTCGTCGCCCGAGTCGCTCCGGAACATGTCCTTGTTCGCTTCTCCAATGTCCATGGATATCGCGAATTTATCCCTCAGGACATTCATGTCCGAAAGGAATCCGGCGCCTTTGCCGTCCTTGAAGAAAGCGGGAGCCTTTCCAACCATGACCTGATTGTCGTCCGGCCTGTGTATCCACAACTGGTCGCCGTCCGTGACAATGGTCTGAGGCTCCGGCGTCTCGTATTCCCATCGCATCATGCCAGGACGCTTGATCGCCAGCGAGCCCGACGCGGAATCCGAAATGTCCATAGCCTTCAGCATGGATTCCTGGCTGAAGCGCGCCGTGAAACCCGGGGAGGAATAGCGGGCCTCGAGACCGTCGAGAATTTCGTCGAGAGTTTTGTTTCCGGCGGGATAGCTCTGCTTTTGAGCGTCGGCTTTTTCGACCGGAGCGGTCGCCTCGGCCTGGGGAGTCCCGGTTTCATGGCCGGGAGCGCTTTGCCCGAGGACTGCCGGAATGTAACATATCGACGCGAGAAAAACCGTCACAATCAATATTCGTTTAAACATATTTCGTTTTCCTGTTTGAGTGGTTGGTGAAACACGACCTCGTGATCGTTAAAAGGCGCATGATAAACCCTTTGCTTTGAAAGAGCAAGATGTTCCGTTTTTTTCGTTTGATTGTCGCCGGCTTTTGCGATATACGAACCGTTTTTTATTCGAAGTTTATTTCGACGAAGGAAGCAGGCGGCGTCCGTCGGATTCATCGGTCCCGGCGGCGTTCAAAAAATTTCGAAATCATAAAAGAGGAGATGCGTAATGCTGAAATTGGGAGAAAAAGGCGCGATTATGCAAAGGGACAAGGAAACCTACGCGATCGCTCCGCACATCCCGTGCGGCGTGGTGACCCCGGAGCTTTTGCGAAAACTGGCCGACGTAGCCGAAAAATACCAGGCCAAGGCCATGAAAATTACCGGCGCGACCCGGATCGCCATAGTGGGTTTGAAGGAAGAGGATATCGACAATGTATGGAAGGATCTTTCCATGAATCCCGGGGCCGCAGTCGGGATGTGCGTGCGAAGCATCCGCGCCTGTCCCGGCACGACCTTCTGCAAATTGGGCCAGCAGGACGCCCTGGGGATGGGGTTCAAACTGGACGAAATCTATCATGGAAGAATACTTCCCAACAAATTCAAGATTTCGGTTTCCGGGTGCAAGCTCAACTGCGCCGAAGGATGGGTTCGAGACGTCGGACTGATCGGGACGAAGGATGGCTGGACCATTACCATCGGCGGCAACGTGGGCGCGAATCCCAGAATCGGAGAGGAGCTGATCGGCGGTCTTGACGCCGCCGCCGCCCTCGCGGCGATCGAGAAGGTGGTCGCTTTGTATGAAAAAGACGCCAAGAAAGGCGAACGCCTCGGAAAAATGATCGACCGGACAGGACTTCAAGCCTTTGTCGACGCCGTAAATTGATTGTCCGCGTTTTAAAGTTCGTCGCGGCTCGCCTCGGCGAGCCGTTTTTTTTGATTCTATGGCTTGAACTCGCTTCGGGCCGTTTGGGGCCGACTTCCGCAACGGACGACGCCCGCGATAGAGAGGCGTGTTCGATCGGAAGAGTCCATGGGGATTTCCATGGCTGAGGAGCCGGACTGCAAGGCAAACAAGATCCGGCCGAGCAAACAAAAAAAGGCCGCGCCTTGAACGCAACCCTTGTTTTTTTACAGTGGCGTCCCCAAGGGGATTTGAACCCCTGTTGCCGGCGTGAAAGGCCGGTGTCCTGGACCAGGCTAGACGATGGGGACGCAATTTCAATTTTGATGGGCCGTGCTGGACTCGAACCAGCGACTCTCTGCTTAAAAGGCAGATACTCTACCGTCTGAGTTAACGGCCCGCACCCACAAGAATCCCTCTTATATAGTTAAGCTCCTGTTCTGTCAAGAAAAAAATGAAACCGCAGTCGAAAAAAGCTCGCAACGTTTTTCATCTGTTGGAAAATACCCCCTATTTGCGCCAAAACTCCGGCACCACCAAAATGAGTACCGTAAAAATTTCCAGTCGGCCCAGAAGCATGCACCAGATGAGGAGCCACTTTCCCGGCGTCGGAATCAGGGCGAAGTTTTCCACGGGTCCCACCGCGCCGAAACCGGGGCCGATATTTCCCAGCGTGGAGGCGACCGCTCCAAGAGACGTCACGAAATCCACGCCCAAACCCGCGAGCACGACCGAGCAGATGGCGAACAGCCCAACGTACAAGGCAAGAAATCCAAGGACGCTTCTCATTACATCCTCCGGAACGGTTTTTTTTTGCAATTTGACGTGGATAACCGCGTGGGGGTGTATCAGCGCGAAAAGCTCCCTGTAACAATATTTGAAACAAAGCAAGGCCCGCAGCCACTTCACGCCGCCGCCGGTGGACCCTGCCGAACCGCCTATGAACATGCAAATTAAAAGGATCAACTGGCTCATGGCGGGCCATTGTTCGTAGTCCGCAGTGGCGAAACCGGTGGTGGTGAGGATGGATACTACCTGGAAGGCCGCGTACTGGAAAGCCTTGCCAAAATGATCGTAAACCGTTCCGAAAACATCGAAAGTCACCACCAAGGTTAGAACCGCCGCCGCACCAGCGAAAACCCGGAATTCGGCGTCTTTCCAAACGGCCAGGGGTTTTCCGGTCAGCAGTTGGTAATGAAGGGAAAAATTGACGCCTGCGGCGAACATGAAAAGGATAATGATCGTGTCGATGTAAACGCTGTCGTAATGGGCTATGGAGGAGTTCCTGGGGGAAAATCCGCCGGTGGGCATGGTCGTGAAAGCGTGGCACACGGCGTCGTAAAGGCTCATCCCCCCGAACATCAGCAATACGATCTGCGCCAATGTAAAGATCGCGTAAACTTTCCAAAGTATCTTCGCCGTGTCTTGGATTCGGGGTTTGAGCTTGTCCGGAACCGGGCTGGGTACTTCGGCCTTGTACAACTGCATTCCGCCCACGCCTAAAAAAGGAAGGATCGCTATGGACAACACGATAATGCCCATGCCGCCCATCCATTGAATAAGGCTGCGCCAGAACAGAAGGCCTTTGGATACGCCCTCGATATCCGTCAAGATGGACGACCCCGTAGTGGTAAATCCGGAAACCGACTCGAAAAAGGCATCGACGAAAGGGCCGAACTCTCCGCCGAAATAGAACGGGAGCGCTCCGAAAATACCCGCCAGGGTCCATCCGAGCGCCACGATCGCCATGCCCTCCCGCTGGGTGAGGTGTTCGGCTTTCGAGCCTCTCAGATAAAAATGAAGCAGCGCGCCCGAAGCAATGGTGACAACTGCGGCTTGCAGGATCGACCATACGCTTCGGTCTCCGTAATAGAGCGCCACCGCAAGCGGCGCCAGCATGCTCAGGCCCAAAAACAGGATCAGGATCGATACGACGTTCAGTATGTAGCGCCAACGCATTAGAAATATTCCAGCTTGACGGTCAGGATTTTTTCCACCTTGGCAATGGCCGAACGGTGCGCGAAGATGACGATTCGGTCGCCCGGTTTTACGACGCTTTCGCCGCTCGGGATCACGACTTGGTCTTCCCGGATAATCGCCGTCACCAACGCCCCCTTGGGAAACGCAATGTTCTTCAAAGGTTTTCCGACAATGTCGGAGGTTTCCATCGCGACGGCTTCCAAGACCTCGGCCTGTTCCCCCTTGATGGAAATGGCCGAGAGCACCTTGCCTCTTCGTATATGCTGAAGAATGGAATTGATGGCGGAAAGCCTGGGGCTGACCACCTGCCGAATCCCGATCATTTCCATCAGGGGGAAATAACTGAACTTGCTGATGCGCGTGATGCACTTTCGCGCTCCCATGCGCTTGGCCAGCAAGGACGCCAGGATATTGGTCTCCTCGTCGTCGGTGAGCGCGACGAACGCTTCCATGTCATTGATATTCTCCTCCACCAGAAGTTCCTGGTCGGACCCGTCGCCCTGAAGCACCACGACCTTGTTGAGTCTTTCGGCAAGACGCCTGCATCTCTCGGCGTTTTTCTCGATGATTTTCGCGTGGATATTCTTTTTTTCGAAAAGCTGGCACAGGCGGTACCCTATTCGTCCCCCTCCGATGATCATTACCCTTCTTGCCGGCGGTTCGTTCATGTCGAAGAGAGCGAGGTTCTCCAGCGTCTTTTCCTTTTCCGTAATGAAATAGACGACATCCTCCGGTTTCAAGCGGTCGTCGCCTCTGGGAATGATCAGTTTCTCCTGGCGGACCACTGCGGCGATCAGGATTTTCTTGTCCCCGAAATGCTTTGCCAATTCGAAAAGCTTCAACCCGGATAGTTTCGACTTCTCGTCCATGTTGACGCCGATGAGATTGACCCGCCCGCCGGCAAACTCGAGCACGTCAACAGCGCCGGGATAGCTCATCAGCCTGTCGATGGTCTTGACCACCTCGATTTCCGGGTTGATGATGGTGTCGATGTGGGGTTCGGAATCGCGGAACGAATCGTGGTATTCATCGTAGTCGGCGCTGCGGAGGCGTGCAAGTTTTTTGGTGGTCGACGACAGCTTGTCCGCCATCATGCACGCCACCAGGTTGGTTTCGTCGCTGTTGGTGACCGCCAGCATGATGTCCGCCTGCCGGATCCCGGCCTCCTCCAAAACAACCGGGCTGCTGCCGGACCCGGCAAGGACTTGGACGTCCAAGTTGTCCGAAATGCGCCTCAAGGCTTCGAGGTCCTTGTCCACGACCACCACGTCCTTGTTTTCCGTGGCGATTCGGTTCGCGACGTGAAACCCGACCTCCCCGGCGCCTACTATAAGTACTTTCACTCGGTGGACCTTATATATTTGAAAAGTGACAGGAATCGCGCGGAACTACAGAATGTTCGCGAAGAAATCGTTTCCCTTGTCGTCCACGACAATAAACGCGGGGAAATCCTTGACTGTAATTATAAAGACGGCTTCCATGCCCAGTTCGGGATACTCCAGCACCTTGACGTCTGTGATGCATTCCTTGCCCAGCCTGGCGGCGGGGCCGCCTATGGAGCCAAGATAGAACCCCCCGTGCTTTTTGCACGACTCCGTGACCGTCTTGGACCTGTTGCCCTTGGCGAGCATGACCATCGAGGCGCCCTCGGCCTGGAAAAGCGGCACGTAGGAATCCATTCGTCCGGCCGTGGTGGGGCCGAAAGAGCCGGAGGCGTATCCTTCCGGAGTCTTGGCCGGTCCCGCGTAATATATGATGTGGTCCTTCAAATATTGCGGAAGCCCTTCGCCCCTGTCCAAACGCTCCTTGAGCTTGGCGTGGGCGATGTCCCTTCCCACGACGATCTTTCCGGTCAGCAGCAACCGGGTCGCCACCGGATACTTGCTCAACAGTGAGCGAATGTAGTTCATGGGCTGGTTCAGATCGATCCTGACCCCGCCTTCGTCGGTCTCGCCGACTTCGGGCAGAAACCGGGCGGGGTTCGTCTCCAGCTTTTCCAGAAAGACGCCTTTGGCGGTGATCTTGGCCTTGATGTTTCTGTCGGCGCTGCAGCTGACTCCCAAACCGATGGGACAGGACGCCCCGTGTCTGGGAAGACGGATCACGCGGGTTTCCAGGCAAAAATTCTTGCCGCCGAACTGGGCGCCTAGCCCCAACTCTCGGGACATTTCCAGCGCCTTCGCCTCCAGTTCGCGGTCGCGAAACGCGTGTCCCGAAGCGGAACCTTTTTCCGGAAGATTGTCCAGATAGCCGGCGGAGGCCAGTTTGACGGTTTTCAGGCAAAGTTCGGCGGAAGTGCCCCCGACCGCGAATGCCAGATGATAGGGAGGACAGGCGGCTGTCCCCAACGATTTCATCTTCTCTTTCATGAACTCGAGCAAAGTGTCCGGATTCAGCACCGCCTTGGTTTCCTGGTACAGGTATGTCTTGTTGGCGGAGCCCCCGCCTTTGGCCATGAAAAGGAACTTGTAGGCGTCGCCTTCCACGGCGGCAAGATCGATCTGGGCCGGAAGGTTGCACTTCGTGTTCGTCTCCTCGAACATGGAGAGCGGGGCGTTTTGGGAATATCGGAGGTTGTTTTTCGTATAGGCGTTGAACACGCCGAGAGAGAGCGCCTTTTCGTCGCCTCCGCCGGTCCAGACCTGCTGGCCCTTTTTGCCCATGACAATGGCGGTGCCGGTGTCCTGGCAAAGAGGAAATTCGCCTTCGGCCGCGATTGCGGCGTTCTTGAGCATTTCTCTGGCGACGTACTTGTCGTTTTCGGAGGCTTCGGGATCGGTCAGGATTTTGGCCACAAGCTCGAGGTGCGACGGCCTCAACAAGTGGGACACGTCGCGAAAGGCTTCCTCCGCCAGCACGGTCAGAGCCTTCGGATCGACCATAAGCATTGTTTTTCCGTCGAAAGTCGCTGTCTCTACATAATCTTGTGTCAGCAGTCGATATTCCGTCTCGTCTTCGCCCAGCGGAAACATTTCCTGGTATGTGAATTCCGTCATGCTCTCAACCTCCCATAGAACCGTCTTGTAGTCTCGGATGGATGTTTTATTACTTGGCGATGCGAACCACCATGAATCCGGCGTTCATCCTGTGGATGAACAAGCTGATGGTTTCGCCCTCCGGAACGCTTTTTACCGCATTTCGGAATTCTTCCGTATTCTTGACGGGAGTATGGTTGACCTCCTTTATGATGTCGCCTCTCTGCAAACCGCCCTGTTCGCCTTTGCCCCCGCTCTCCAAGTCGGAGACCACGACTCCGCTGGCGTCCGCGAGATTGAATCTTTCCGCCATTTCCGGCGTAATGTTGGACACTTGGATGCCCAATTCCCCGGTCTGCTCCGGTGAAGAGGGACTTCCGGAAGCGAGTTTTTCATCCTTCCGCTTCGCGATCATAACTCTGAAGGTCATTTCCTTGCCGCCTCTGAGGACCTTGATCTCGGAATTTTGACCTACCTCGAGGCCTGCGATGTAAGTGGTCAGCGCGCGGCTGTTCTCGATTTTTTTGCCGTTTACGCTGACAATGATATCTTGGGTTTTTATGCCGGCCTTGTCCGCCGGGTCCCCCTCGAACACCTTGGCTATGAGAACCCCCTCGCGGCTTTTAAGACCGTAGTATTCGGCCATTTCCTCGGTAATGTCCTGAATGGCCACGCCGAGCCAACCGCGAGTCACTTCGCCGGTGGCTTTCAATTGTTCGACAATGTTCTTGGCCAAGTTGACGGGAATGGCAAACCCGATGCCCTGGCCGCTGGCTACGATGGCGGTGTTGATTCCGACGACCTCGCCTCTCATGTTGACAAGGGGACCGCCGCTGTTGCCGGGGTTGATGGAAGCGTCGGTCTGGATGAAATCGTCGTAGGGTCCTGAACCGATAACCCGACCTTTTGCGCTAACAATGCCTGCGGTCACGGTCTGTTCCAGTCCAAACGGACTTCCGATCGCCATGACCCATTCCCCGACTTTCAACGCGTCGGAGTCGCCTATCGACAATGCCTGTAAATTTTTCGCATTTTTCACCTGCACCAGCGCCAAATCCGTATTGGGGTCCCGCCCGACGATTTCCGCGTCGTATTCCTCCCCGCTTTTCAGTTTGACCTTTATTTCGTCGGCATCCTCGATTACATGGTTGTTTGTCACGATATACCCTTCGCCGTTGAGGATAAAGCCCGAACCGAGGCTTCTTTGCTTGTGCTCGCCCTGCTGCTCCTCTCCAAAGAACTTTTCGAAAAAGTCCCTGAACGGATCTTCCTTTCCGAACGGGTTTCGTTGAAAATGCCTGAAAACGGGTCCTCCGCCCTTGATAGTCTTTACGGTCCTGATGTTTACGACCGACGGACCCACGTGTTCGGCGAGTTCCGTCAGGCTCTGCGGAACCATGGGAGGAGGCGCGGGCTTCGCGAAAGCAAGTGCCCCGCTAAAAAGAAAAATCGCCAGTACGAATATCGTTGTCGTCAGGATCACGTTTCCATTCGGTTTCTTGTTTTCTCTTGAAAAATCCGGCATTTTCTTGATTTCCTTTCGTCAAAAATAAAATCACGACTTTCCGACAATAACCAAGTAGTCAAGTCTAAATAACAGACCGGATAATATGCACGTGAATCATCAGATGCAAATATTTTTCTCTATGCAAAAAAGCAGTCGCGCGAAGAGTCGTTTCGGGCAAAATGCCAGGCGGAAAGTCGATTCTTACGATTTCCTTGGTTCGGTATTCTCCGGTCCCCTCGCATGCCGGGCAGTAGAAGAGGGAATAGCTTCCTGTTCCCCGGCATTCCGGACACGTTTTCGGCACAGGGATTTCCAATTCGACGCGTTCGCCTCTAAACGCTTCCTCGGTGGTCAGATAGGCGTCGAACTCCAATACGTCCGATCTGCGAAACTGCCTTTCGCGTTCCGGAAAAAAAGATTCTGAGAAAAACGAGTCGTCGAAGAAATCCTCGGAAATATTTCTCGTCGGAAATCCGGACATTGCCGTAGGATGTCCTGCCTTTTCGGAAGCTTTCCCCAAATCGGGGCGAGGAGCGTATTTTTTGTCCCTCAGCGTCTTTTCCTCCTCTATTTTTCGATTGTAGTTTCCGCGCCTTTCAGGGTCCGACAGAATTTCATAAGCCTCGGCTATTTCCTGGAAATACGCCGTCCTCTCTCCCCCGGCCTTGTCCGGATGATGTTCTTTCGCCAGGCGTCGGAAAGCCGACCGTATCCGATCTCCGCTCGTCTCGGGAGAAACGCCCAAAATCAAGTAATAATTCTTCTCGGCCATTTTACGGTCTTCCCTTGTCGATGTCGGTAAAAATGGAAAAAGGCCGCGCCGGGAATCCCGGGCAGGCCTTTTTCGCTTCTATCCAGCGCGTTCGCGATCGCGCTGGAAGAGTACGATCCCAAACGACGTTGATGGTTTTATCCCGCCTGAACCGCGATTTTTCGCGGAACGGCCTTTTCCACTTTGGGAAGTTCCAGCCTCAGGACCCCGTCTTTCATGCTGGCCTCGATCTTGCCCTGATCGATCACTTCGGACAGCGTAAAACGCCTAATGTAGCGACCCGTTCTGAATTCCCTGACGATTTCGTTTTCCCCGGCGCTTTCGAACGGTTCCACGTCGCCGATGATGGAAAGCGTGTCTTTTCTCAGATCGATCTCCAAGTTTTCCGGCTTGACGCCGGGCATGTCGGCAATGATCGTCAACGCTTTCTCGCTTTCGAATATATCCACGGCCGGCGTAAACAACAGACCCGGCTTGGTCTGCTCGGCGGGCACGGCCGCCTCTTTTTTTTCCGTAGCCTGCAATTCCTTTGTCTCGGTGTCAGCCATCTTTAATTCCTCCATTTTTACCCGAAAAAATTATTTGACGGTGATTTGTTTCGGTTTCGACGCCTCCGACTTGGGAAGCACGACGGTCAAAACGCCGTTCTTGAAGCCGGCTTCCACTTTGTCCGGAGCTATGGAGCCGGGAAGGCCGAGCATCCTGCTGAATTTGCCCGACTCCCTTTCTCGCCTGTGATACCTGACCCCTTCGGCCTCTTTGGGAATGGATCTTTCCCCGGCGATGGACAGGTTGTTGTCCGTCGCCGTGATTTCGATTCGATCCGCAGTCATGCCCGGAAGTTCGGCGCGGACATAGTAGTTGTCCTTGTCCTCGCTCAGGTTGGTCAGAGGGAATACTCCCGCCGTGGCAAAAAAAGGCGACGCTGACGCGGGAAAGTCGGAAAGCCGTTCCATTTCGCGACGCAAACGCTCCAATTGGCCGAAAGGCTCCCAAACGTTCCACTCCGGAAAATCCACGAATCTTCTCGGAAACATAACAATACCTCCTTGGTTTAAATTGAAGCAAACTTTGGCTTTTTAAGTTGGGTTCCAGTCTTGCGATCGTTTGTCAATCGGTCTTGACCGCTATTTTCCTGGGTTTGGTGACGTCCAGCTTGGGCAGAACCACCCTGAGCACGCCGTTTTTCATCGATGCTTTTATAGCCGCCTGGTCGATCACGTTGGAAAGGGTGAACGTCCTCACGTAGTCCCCGACGGAATACTCGGAGAGAACGAATTCGCCGGGAGCGTTCTCCTTCACCTTGCCCTGTATTCTAAGCTGGCCCTCCTCGACACGAATGTCCACGTTCTCCTTGGTTACTCCGGGCATGTCGGCCAGTAGGACAAGATTGTCCTTGTCCTCGAAAATATCGACGTTTGGAACGAAGAAGGAGCCCTCCCGGGTCAATTCGCCCTGGGAATCGATCTCCTTTTTTTCCTGTACTTGAATATCCTTGCCGTCCATAAGGTTCCTCCTTACAATGTTTCGCCTTTTAAAAACGTCCGGAAGTATGGATCCGAAAGAATTCGACCCGGCTTTTTCCAATCGCTTAGACGGTTTTGACCTCGATTTTCTTCGGCTTGCTCTCCTTGGCCTTGGGCATCGTTATCTTGAGAATTCCGTCTTTCAGACTGGCGGTCACCTTGTCCGCATCGAATTTGTTTTTGAAAGTAAGCTTCCTGGAGAAGGAGCCGCCTTCCCTCTCCCTTCGATGATAACAGATGTTCTCGCCCTCTTTTTCGATCTTTCGTTCGCCCGAAATCATAACGCCGTCCGCCTCGACGTCGAGCTTGATGTCCGAGGCCTCCATTCCGGGAAGTTCCGCCGTAAGATAAATGTTGTCGTTGTCCTGGTAGACGTTTACCGCAGGAAACACGCCCGCCGACGAAGCAGCATAGTCTTCCCCGAAAAACCTCTCCAAAAGACGGTTCATCTCGTTCTGGAAAATATTGTAGTCCGTTCCGCCACGACCCTGCCCGGATAATCTTCCCGGGTACGCCGGTTGTCTTAACCTGATAATCGCCATAATTAAGCCTCCTTAATTATAGATGGTTGGACGATTGACGTCCTGACGGATTTTCGAGGGTTCCGATCGATCCTCGACGCATCGATGAGTTGTCCCTTGAAAATAGTTAATGGCTTTATGTCAGTAAAATCGGCCGATTTTTCAAGCTGTTTTTCTACGCTCGCCTTATAGACTTCATAAGTTTAGCACTTGTCGATCCATTGCGCCCCGGCAATGCTACAATCGTATTAAATCTTGTTATTTCAGAGTGTTAGGACCTTTTTTCGGCCAAAAAACTAATCATGAAAAATATTCTGTCAAGACGGGTTGCAAAGTCGAACTTCAATTTTTTTTCGCCGTACGAAACAAGGTGGGCGAAGGACTTGTTTAGTCAAAATATGGAACGAGCCGAGACCATAAATCCCATTCTGCCTGTCACCCCTGGTCGGCCTTCCTGGAGGAGATCCTCGTCGGGTGGTCACCCGAGAAGACCATCGCGAAACAAGTGCGCCCAAAGGGTTGGAAACAAAAAGAAAACGGCTTGTGGCGGACTTATGGGAAAAGGCGTAATGGGAATTGCTGGTATCGAAGGCAACCAGATCATCCTGGTCCGGGATGCCTTGGCTTCGGAAGGGCGGGATATTTCGCGGTATCGGACCAGGGCCGGAAGCTCCGGTTGCCTTTTCGGCTTGCCCCAGATCCGCGATGAGCAAGCCAAACTTCTCGTCGGTTAGGGTCTCGGAACGACCCTGCCATGGGACGAAAAAGCGCAAAACCGAAAATCCGAACCGTGTTCCGCACTGTTTTCGGGCCTGCTCCGGAGTTTTCGAAGAAGCAAGCACCGATCTGTTCGACGGTATTCTCGGGTAGCTCGGGTGGTCGAAAAAGAAAAAAAGATGTTTTCTTATGGAACTCGTTGTGCTAAAATACCTCGCTTCTTAATTGGATGGGAGAGCATTGCAGGGAGGGGGCGGACTTGTCGTCCGAAAAACAAACCAAAATTTCGGCATCCTCGGAAAGTTTTCGCCCGGAGTCCGAAAAGCTTGCGGAGAAGGCGAAGCTGCGCGAAACAATATCGGAAACGAGACGGGATGCGGACGATTCAGTTGGCGACGCCGGTTTTCGGCCATGGCCTTACATGCTCATGGTGGAAAATTCGCTGACCGGGATGTATATCATTCAGGACGGCAAGATAGCGTTTTGCAACGAACGTTTCGCCGAAATGTTCGGATATCGGCGCGACGAGTTGATCGGCCAGGATTCCCTGAAGCTTGTCCCCCCGCGGGATAGAAAAACCGTCGAAACGTTCAGGGAAATGCGCCTGAGCAAAAAGGAAGCCCCGTCGGAATACGAAGTGCGCGGCTTGAAAAAGGACGGGAAAGTCATTTGGACCGTCCGAAGAAACGTTCTGTTCGAGTACGACGGCAAGCCTGCGATTCTTGGAAGCGCGGTCGAAATCACGGAGCGCAAACACATGGAGTCCCGGCTGAAGAAGTCCGAGGAAATCCTGCGGTTTCTTTCCAACCAACTCTTGCAGGCCCATGAAAACGAGAGAAAGAGAATCGCCAGGGAGCTTCACGACACGGTCGCCCAGAATCTGACCGGAATAAAGTTCTATTTGGGCCACCAGTCGGACCTTTTGAAGGACGATGCGGGAACGTTGACGGCAATATTGCAGCCAGCCGTGGAATTGGCCGACCGAAGCATTCGGGACGTCAGAAGATTGATCAACGATTTGAGGCCTCCCTGCATCGACGACTTGGGTGTTCTGGCGACCATCGACTGGCATTGCGGCCAATTCGCCAAACAATATCCCGACATTTCCATCGTCAAGGATATCGCCGTCAAGGAGAGCGAAATTCCCGACGCTCTCAAATTGATAATATATCGCTTGCTCCAGGAGTCGCTGAACAACGTGGCAAGGCACAGCAACGCGGACCATGTGAAATTGACTATTAAAAAGGAATGCGACACCCTGACCTTTCGTCTGGAGGACGACGGTTCGGGGTTCGACATAGAAAGGGCGTTGTCGCCCGACCATCCCGAAAAGGGATGGGGAATCATTGGCATGAAGGAGCGCGCCGAACTGTCCGGAGGGCTGTTTTCGATAGAATCTCCGCCGGACGGGGGAACGCGGGTCTCGGTTTCTTGGATTTATTGACCGATCGCAGTCGAATACGATTCCAATACCTATAGTGTTTTACCTCTTCCAGTTATTATCGACCAAGGAATACATACCCTGAATTTTATCGGCAAATAAGGGATCAACCCTATTCTTTTTTATTTCCCGTTTGAATAATATCGGCATGGAAAAAGCCGGTCCAGATTAGCTCGTTTCAACAATCGACCGAACAATCTGAAAATAGCTTCGTCTCACGCAATATTTTTAAATAAGGGGATTGATGCCATGAAAAAAAACGTAACGCGCAAACTGATCGAATCGCATTTGCGCGAAGGTCAAATGAAGCCCGGGGAGGAGATAGGGCTTGCGATCGACCAGACGCTCACGCAGGACGCGACGGGTACGATGGTCATGCTCGAGTTCGAAGCCATGGGCGTTGGGCGGGTGAAAACGGAGCTTTCGGCGCAGTACGTCGACCACAATCTGATTCAACAGGACTATCGAAACCCGGACGATCATTTGTTCCTAAGGAGCGCGTGCAAAAAATTCGGCATGTGGTACAGCAGGCCCGGCAACGGCGTGAGCCATCCCGTGCATATGGAGAGATTCGGAATTCCGGGGAAGACCTTGCTGGGCTCCGACAGCCACACGCCGTCGGCGGGCTCGCTGGGAATGTTCGCCATGGGCGCCGGAGGGCTGGCGGTGGCCCTCGCCATGGCCGGAGAACCTTATTATTTCGAAATGCCCAAAGTGATGGGCGTGGAACTCGCGGGCGAACTGCCCGACTGGGTCAGCGCCAAGGACGTCATCCTGGAGATGCTCCGCCGGCACGACGTCAAAGGAGGAGTGGGAAAGGTAATCGAGTACTTCGGACCGGGGTTGGAATGCCTGTCCGCCATGGACCGCCATGTCATCGCCAACATGGGCACGGAACTGGGCGCCACGACAACCGTGTTTCCTTCCGACAAGGAGGTCAAAAGGTTCTTGAAAGCCCAAAGAAGGGAGAAGGATTGGAAAAAGATCGTCGCGGACGCGGGCGCGGAATACGACGAGCACGACAGCATCGATCTCTCGAAGCTGGAACCCCTGATCGCCAAGCCCAGCAGCCCGGGGAACGTAGTCTCCGTAAAGGAGGTCGCCGGGCGGGAAATCTATCAAAGCTATATAGGGTCCTCGGCGAACCCGGGACTTCGGGATTTCGCGATAGCCGCCATGATCGTGGACGGCAAACAGGTCGTGGACCGCGTGTCCCTCGACGTCAATCCCACTTCCAGACAGATCCTGGAAAATCTCATCGCCATGGGGGCGTTGGAGAAGCTTGTCCACGCGGGGGCGAGAATCCACCAAGCGGGCTGCAACGGGTGCATAGGAATGGGACAGGCGCCCGCGTCCGGTAAAATCAGCTTGAGAACCGTTCCCAGAAATTTTCCGGGCCGTTCGGGAACCAAGGAAGACCAAGTCTATCTTTGCAGTCCCGAAACGGCGGCGGCGTCTGCCCTGACCGGACATATCACGGACCCGAGGGATATGGGCATGGAATATCCGAAATACAAGGAGCCCGGAAAATTGCGGATCAACACGGAAATGCTGGTTCCCCCCTCGGAAGAAAAAGGGGCGGTGGAACTGGAAATCGGGCCGAACATCAAGCCTCTCCCGGACTTCGAACCCTTGCCGGACAAGTTGGAAGGTCCGGTTTTGTTGAAAACGGGAGACAACATTTCGACGGACGAAATCATGCCCGCAGGAGCCAGGGTGCTTCCGTCCAGAAGCAACATCCCGGAAATCAGCAAGTTCGTGTTCAACCAGGTAGACGAGACGTTCTACGAGAGGGCTCTGCGGCATAAAAAAAACGGTTTTTTCGTCGTGGGCGGAGACAATTACGGGCAGGGGTCCAGCAGGGAGCACGCCGCGATCGCTCCCAGATACCTGGGACTGAGAGCGGTGATCGCCAAAAGCTACGCGAGGATTCACCTCCAAAACCTGGTGAATTTCGGCATCGCCCCGCTCGCCTTTTCCAATCCGAACGACTACGACCGCATCGACGAAAACGACGACCTGTCGTTTTCGAATTTGAAGGAGGCACTGGTAAAAGGCGGCGAAATAAAATTAAAGAACAAAACCAAAAGCGACGAAACCTATCCCGTGGAGGCGATACTCACGGAGCGTCAAAAAAATATGGTATTATCGGGCGGACTGATCAATTTCATACGCGAAAAAAGAAAAGAGAGTTGACCGGCCCGGACATACACCCCGAATTTAAGTCATATAAGGAATTGGGACTATTTACGGACAAACCGGAATTTGAAATATATGAAAAATAAAAGACGGGATCGAACCGAACGTAAACAAGAAAGGAGAGTCGCCGAAATGATAAAAAGCTTAACACTGACTTTAGACGACGACAAGGTCAGGTTCACACCGGATGGCAAGGTCGCTCTCATGGACATGATTGCAGCGCTTAGCGATTCGGACGAACCCGAGGCGATCTGGGAGGAAATCGTTTCGCAAAATCCCGAAATGCTCGCATATTGCGAAGATTTCGAATACAAGGACGAAACTATCAAGGTCGTGGACAGCGAAGGCTTGGCTATGGTCGAAAACATGTTGTTCGACTATTTGATCGACCAGTGGCAAGAGGCTGTGTAAATAAAAGAAGCAGGTGTGACTGCCGAGGCTTCGGCAAGCTCCGAAGTTTCGGTCGCCCTCCGAGGTTTCCATGGCTTCGGAACTTGGCTTGACGGAATAAAAAAGGCGAAGCGGGTGAAAAAAAGCCCGCTTCGCCTTTTTTCGGGGATTTCTAAAGTGATTTATTTAAGCTTCAACTCCTTGGTGTTTTCCCACAAGCCATGTATGTTGCAATAAGAGGTCGCGTAAAGCGTTCCCGGCTTTTTGACCTTCATGAAGGCGACGGCCGAATGATGCGTGTAGACCGGTCCCTTGTCCGCGCCTTCGACCGATTCTCCATGGGCCGTGAACTCGACATTGGCGACTTGGTAGGAGAATTTGTCCCCCTCGGGCTTGAAATGGAGCTGAATCCACCGGATATGGTGTTCCGTGGTATTCGGATGGGCGACTTCCTTTCCCAGCGAGACCTTGACCTGAAAAGTCTCGTCCGCCATAACCGAATCGTCGCATTCGATCACGGGGACATGCTTTTCGGATTTCCAATCGGCTGTTTGAAACAGCTCTCCAAACTTTGGCATATGATTCCCTCCTTTTCTTTTCGAGTCATAGTCTTGTTTCTTGTTTTCAATGGCCTTTATTGTTTTCCCGCAGTTCCGAGAATATCCTCCATCTCTTCCCTGGATAGGGTTTCGCTTTCCAAAAGACTTGTCACCAGAGCGTCCAGTTTGTCCTCCTTGCTTTGGAGCAAATCGATCGCTCTTTGTTCCATGTCGCTCAAAATTTTGCGAACTTCGTCGTCTATGATCCGGGCCGTATGCTCGCTAAAATCCTTTTGCTGCGTAATTTCCCTTCCCAGAAACGGGTGCGCGTCGCCTTGGCTGAATGTCGCGGGCCCTAAATTGTGGCTCATTCCCCACTGGCAAACCATCCGCCTGGCAATCTGGGTGGCCTTTTTGAGATCGTCGCCGGCGCCCGTGGTGATGTCGCCGAACTTGACTTTCTCCGCCGCTCGGCCTCCCAAAACGATGGCAATCCGGTTCAGCAGATATTCTCGTCCGAGATTGTGACGCTCCTCCGCGGGAATTTGCTCGGTGGCCCCCAACGCTCTTCCCCGGGGAATGATCGTCACTTTTTCCAGAGGATCCGCGCCCGGCAGAAAAAAGGCGACTATGGAATGGCCGGCCTCGTGATAGGCGATGACCCTTTTTTCTTCGTCGCTGACCACGTCCTCCCTCTCGATTCCCATGAGAATCTTGTCCCGTCCTTGGATAAAATCGTCGAATTCCACTTGTTTCTTGTCCTTGCGGGCGGCCAGCAGCGCGGCTTCGTTCACCAGGTTTTTCAGGTCCGCCCCCGAAAAGCCCACGGTCATTTTCGCGATGCGCATCAGGTCGACATCGTCGGCCAAGGGCATTTTTCGGCTGTGGATCTTCAGGATCTTTTCTCGCGCGTTCTTTTGAGGCCTTTCCAGGGTTATGCGGCGGTCGAACCGTCCGGGGCGGATCAGCGCCGGGTCCAGAACGTCCGGGCGGTTCGTGGCCGCCATGACCACCACCGATTCCCTCGGAGAAAAACCGTCCATTTCGGCCAGGATCTGGTTCAAAGTCTGCTCGCGTTCGTCGTGGCCCCCGCCGAGGCCGGTTCCCCTCGAACGGCCGATGGAATCGATCTCGTCCACGAAAATTATGGATGGCGCATCCTTTTTGGCCTTGTCGAACATGTCCCGAACCCGGGAGGCGCCGACTCCGACGAACATCTCGATGAACTCGCTTCCGCTTATGCTGAAGAAAGGCACATCCGCCTCGCCCGCCGTTCCCCTTGCCAGAAGCGTTTTTCCGACGCCCGGCGGCCCCACCAGCAAGATTCCTTTGGGAAGCTCCGCGCCCAACGCCTGGAATCGGGAGGGTTCCTTCAAAAACTCGACGATCTCCCAAAGTTCCTTTTTCGCGTTGTCCAATCCGGCGATATCGTTGTAATCGACATTGCTGGCCTCTTTCGTGTACATTTTCGCCTTGGATTTTCCGAAATTGAAAACCCCTCCCGCAGGGCCCCCCATCCGTTGCTGGAACTTTTTGCTGGTCCAAACGAAAAAACCGATGATCAGAATCCAAGGCAGAAAGCCGATCGCCAATTGCCAGAAGATCGAGGTCGCCTCCGACTCCGCGTACACGGTCACGCCGTTTTTTTCCAACAGCGACATGAGGTTCGTGTCCTCGAAGGCGGGACGGGTGGTCTGGAAACTTTCGTAGGCGACGAAACGGTCTTTTTCGTCCGACGAGGCGTTTTTCCTTTTTCCGGTCCGCTCGCTTTCGGTTTGGGCGATATTCGCGCCCGGCCTGGATTCCTTCACCGCAGTCTTGTAGCTTCCAGTGATGGAGTCCCCCTTGACCGTGATTTCGGACACGTTCTCGTTTTTCACGGCTTTCTTGAAACGGGAATACGAAATGCGATGCACAGGCTCCGCAGTAGGACCGAAGAGTCTAGTGAAATAGAAGACGACGAACCAAACCACCAGAAGCCACACGATGATTCTCCACATGGCGGGACCTTGCGCGGGAAACTTTTTTATCTTTTCTTTCGACTTTTCTTCCATTGAGGCTTTTCTCCAGTTGGTAAGTGGTTCAAGGTTCAGAGGAATACGCACCAACCCCATGAACGCACCATAACGCAAACCTTCTGACCCCCGTCTCCTTGGCCCTCTGCCCCCTGAACGCCGAACCAATGAACCCAGAACCCCTGAACTCTGCCCCGGCTATTTGTGCAACCGTTTCAAGGATGCTTCGATAAAGGCAGGGATATCTCCCGGGTTTCTGCTGGATACAAGGTTGCCGTCCTCGACCACTTCCTTGTCGTGGAATTCGGCGCCGGCGTTTTTCAAGTCTTGCGCAATGGATTTGTAGCCGGTGATTTTCCTGCCTTTGATCGCGTCAGCCGTGATAAGAAGCTGCCCGCCGTGGCAAATGGAGAAGACCGGCTTGTTTTCGTCCATGAATTCCTTTACGAACCTGACTGGCTCTTCGTGTGCGCGAAGGATGTCCGGAGAAAAGCCTCCAGGAACAAGAAGAGCGTCGAATTGTTTCGCGGAGGCGTTCTCGACGCTCTCGTCTATTTTTACGGGGGTTTGGTCCTTTTTGCCCTTTACGGTGGAGCCTTTTTCCAATCCGACGTGGACTATGTCGTGGCCCGCGTCCTTGAAGGCTTTCGCGGGTTCGGTATATTCGCTGTCCTCGAAGTAGTCCGTGATGATTACCGCTATTTTGCTCATTTTGGTTCTCCCTTTTTTAGGTCCCCCATTGGCCTCGCTCCTACTTGAAACGTGTGGACATAGTGAATCGCCGTTCACCGGATTTGACGGGGAATGAAAAAACGCGCTTTTTTTCGGTTCAAGGAATCGTGCGTTCTTTGGCCATCAAAAGAAGCATGGATCGGGCAATGGTTTCGAACGAAAAAGTTACCTGCGAATAGGGAAAAGTTAAATAGGGAAAAGGATGTATTCGGAGGGCGAATCGGCGGTATTGCGCGGAAAATCGCGGATCGGAAGCGCCTGTGCCGGACTCTTCGTTTTAGGTGTGCGTTAGAATTTTTTCGTTACGAGTTTCTTTTCGATCGCGTAGGCAGTCAGCGCGGACACGTTGTGCAAATCCAGTTTTCTCATCAGGTTGGCCCGGTGCTTTTCGACCGTTTTGACGCTGATGTTCAACAACCTGGCGATTTCCTTGTTGCGGTGGCCTTCCCCGATAAGCTTCAGAACGTCTTTTTCCCTTTGTGTGAGGTTGTCCCAGGCGGTGGAGGTTTTCAAAGTCTTTTTCCCTTCCAGGTATCCCTCCATTACGCTTTCGGAGATTCCGGGGCTGATGTAGGTCTTGCCGTCCAATACGCTGTGGATGGCAATCAGCAGCTCGTCCCGGCTGGCGTCCTTCAAGCAGTAGCCGTCGGCCCCGGATTGAAAGGCCTCCAGCACGTACTGGTCCGATTCGTGGATCGTCAAAGCCAGAATCTTGATTTCGGGAAATCTGCTCTTGAGTTCCTTGATTACCGAGAGGCCGCTCATCTTGGGCATGGACAGATCCAAGAGGATCAAGTGTGGCTTGGATTTTTCGGCGCATTTCAGGGCCTCGAGGCCGTTTTCGGCCTCGCCCACGACTTGAAGATTTTCATCGACCTTGAGAAGCGCCTTCAAGCCCTCTCTCAAGAGTCGATGGTCCTCGGCCAGAACAATGCTTTTCACGTCTGTCATACGGTAATCCTCGGACATTCGTAAGGCTTTTGGTATAAAAGACCATGGAATTTGGCCCCGGCTAAAACCAATGCCGCCGAAAATTTGCCAGTGGTCTCTATACAGTAGTTTCGAACGAAAGTAAATTGTTAATTCCGGTTTCTTCCAAGTTGCACCGACAGAGGAAACATTGACATCTCGAAATGAATACTCATACTAGGATAAATTATCAAATCGAATATCTCGGGGAAAACGACAATGGAAATGATCGGAAAATCGAGGGGGTTGTTCACCGACTTGTACGAGCTGACAATGGCGGCGTCCTACTACGAACACGGCTTTTTCTCGCCCGCGACCTTCAGCTTGTTCATACGAAAGTATCGAAACGAGAGGGGATATTTCGTCAGCTCGGGATTGCGGCATGCTCTCGAATATTTGGAAGCGTTTTCGTTCGAACAGGAGGACATTGATTATTTGTCCTCGCAGAATCTTTTCAAGGACGACTTTTTGAACTATCTCTCCAAAGTTCGATTCACGGGGAACGTTCACGCTTTGGAAGAGGGGAGGCTGTTTTTTCGGGACGAACCGATCTTGGAGGTTACCGCCCCGATAATCGAGGCGCAGATCGTCGAAACCGCCATTATCAACGTCATCAATCTTGAAACGAACATCGCCACAAAAGCGTCCAGATGCGTTCATGCGGCGGAGGGAAGAAAACTGGTGGATTTTTCGCTCCGGAGGACCCAAGGAATGGACGCGGGGCTTAAGGCGGCCCGGTCGAGCTATATCGCGGGGTTCGACGGAACGAGCAATGTCCTGGCCGGAAAAATTTACGGTATTCCAGTCTCGGGGACGATGGCCCATTCGTACGTTACAAGTTTCGAGGAGGAAATCGAGGCGTTCAGAGCTTTTTCCCGGACTTTTCCGAACAACACGGTCCTTTTGATAGATACGTACGACACGGTCGAGGGGGCGCGCAAGGCCGCGGAGGTCGCGAAGGAAATGGCCGCGCGCGGGCGCAAGCTCGCGGGGGTTCGCTTGGACAGCGGGGACATGGCCGAGTTGAGCGAGGAAGTTCGAACGATTTTGGACCGGGCGGGCTTTCCGGAGGTGCGGATTTTCGCGAGCGGAAGTTTCGACGAATACACAATCCGGGAAATGGTCTGTCGGGACGCGAAAATCGACGCGTTCGGCGTGGGAACGAAAATGGGCGTGTCGGCCGACGCCCCTTATACGGATATTGCATACAAGCTCGTTCAATACGGGGAGCGCCCGGTCTTGAAGTTGAGTTCCGGCAAAAAGAGCCTCGCCGCCAAAAAGCAGGTCTTCAGGCATCTCGACGGCGGCAAGTTGAAAAGGGATGTGATCGGATTGAGAGACGAAAATTCGGATTGCGAAAAATTGCTTCGGCCAGTCATGAAAAACGGCAAAACCGTTTCGAAGCCGGAATCCCTTGCCGAGATCCGGGAAAGGTTCATGGACGAATTCGAACGCCTCCCGGAACCGTATAAGTCGATTCGGAATCCTCTACTTTTCCCTGTGGAAATCAGCGAAAAATTGGAAGAGCTGCAGAACAGAACCGTTGCGGAGACGGAGCAAAGGGAGCTTGGTCGTCATTGAGTTTTCAGGAATCTTCGAAAGTTGACGGGACTTTTTCGGTTTGTCGCCGTTTCGCGGCTTCGCAGTCGGAAATTCGCGAAGGGGCGGAATTTCGTTGTTAACCCAATTAAAAGGAAAGGAGCGAACAAATGGCTGACAAAAAAATGATCGTGGCGGCCTTGGAGAACCAGATGAAAGCTCTCGAGTCGGAAATCGGCAAATTGAAGGATCTGGCGGGCAAGGTGGACGCCGGCAGCGTCAGGATAGGCTCCGAGGTGGAAACTCTGGAAAACGAAAAGGAAATTCTCAAAATGGAGTTCCAGGAGCTGAAACAATCCGAAGGGGAGGCTTGGAAGGACCTGGAATTGGGTTTGCAGAAAAAAGTGGAGGATTTGACCATCAATTTGAACACTGCGGTGAACAAATTGAAGGAAAAAATGTAGAAACCAAGACGAACGACACATGATGCGTTGCGATGCAGTCCGCGCGGAGCGGCATCCGCGCGGATTTTTCCCGTTCGAACGATCAGGGGGCGGCATATTGCGGCTGAGAGTCTTGACCTGAAAAAAACGTCGGTTTATAGTAGGCGGGTTATTGTGAGATTATCGCAACCAAGCAAGGAGAACACAATGCGTCGTTTGAAACAGTGGCTATTGGCGTTCCTGGCACTGACAGCGATCGGGGGCGCGCTCTACGTGGCGTTGAATTTCGTCTTTTTGGACTTTTTCGTCGATTGGATGTGGTACGGGTCTTTGGGATACAGCGGATTGTTCTGGCTGAAGATCTTGTACAAGTACATGGTATTCGCGGCGGCGACGATTACGTTCTTTCTGATCATATTCCTTAATTTCTGGGTGGCTTCCAGGTATCTTGGAACGAGAGAACCTAAAGGGTCCGTCGATGATCAAAAGACCATGGCGCGATTGGTACGGGCCTTCCGTACCGGTTCCATGAAATTGTACACTCCTCTCTCGATCATACTGGCGATTCCTCTGGCAGTGCCTCTGTTTCAGCAATGGGAGTCGGCGTTGCTGTATGTTTTCGGACCGGAAACCGGGACCAAGGATCCTTTTTTCGGAATCGACGCGAGCTATTACCTGTTTTCCCTTCCCGTTTACCAACTTTTGCAGGGGCGTTTGATCATTACGCTGCTGCTGCTGTTCATATCCCTCGGCATTTTGTATTACTTGGAGCGGCGGATGCTGATGTCCGAGGAACAGCCTATCGCCAAAGGCGCGAAGATCCATCTGTCGATAGTCATTTTCCTGGTGTTTCTGGTGCAGGCGTGGGGCTACATCCTGGAGCGACATCAACTGTTGTACAACACGAACAACGAGCCGCTGTTCTTCGGTCCGGGGTTTACCGAGATGTGGGTGATCCTGCCCATGATCTGGCTTTCGGCCATCTTTCTGTTGGCGACGGCGGTTTCCCTCGTGACGTACGTCAACGTAAGGAAAGGCTTTTACCCCTTCGTTATATTCACGCTTCTTTTCGTTTTTTCCCATGCGGGGAGAAACTGGGAGGCCCTTCCACAGTCCGTCAACAAATACATCGTAAAGCCCAACGAACTTACCCGCCAATTCCCTTATATTCAAAACGCTGTGCAATCGACGCTGAGGGCGTACGATCTGACGGACGTCGAAATAAGAGACTATAAAAGGCAACAAAGCATAAAGAGTCTGGACGACCCCCAGTTCAAGCTCCATCTGGAGAACATTCCGGTTTGGGACGCCGAACTTTTGGGGATGGTTTTCCAGCAGTTGCAGGGCATTCGTCCTTACTACGAGTTTTCCAAGGTGGACGTGGGCCGGTATATCGTGGAAGACGTTTTGCACCAGGTCTTTTTGTCGGGACGCGAAATCACGCTGGAGCAGCTTTCGCAGTTCGCCAAGAACTGGGTGAACGTCCATTTGAAGTACACGCACGGGCATGGCCTGGTCATGGTCCCGGCCGCGCAAAGCGGGGAGAGGAGTCTCAAATGGTATATTCGCGGCATACCTCCCCAGTCCGACGTGGGGTTTGTCGTAAAGGAGCCCGGAATCTATTACGGCAAGGGGGAGTCGCCCTATGTCATCGCGCCCAACGACATAGGGGAACTGGCGTATCCGGGCGACGTGGAGGACATTAAAACCAACTACGAGGGAATCGGCGGCGTTCCCGTTTCTTCTTTGTTTAAGAAGGCGCTGTTCGCGGTTTATTTCAAGAACAGAAACATTTTTTTCACGACGAAGACCAATTCCAAAAGCAGGATTCTTTTCAGGAGAAACATCAGGGAGGCCATTCCGATCTTGACTCCGTTCTTCAAGTTGGACAGGGACCCCTACTTGGTATTGGCCGACGAAAGGATGTTCTGGATACAGGACGCCTATACCGTATCGGATTGGTATCCCGACGCGAAACCCTACGAAGGCGGGTTCAACTACATAAGAAATTCCGTGAAGATCGTGGTGGACGCCTACAACGGAAGCGTGTCCTACTACATGGCCGACTCGGCCGACCCGATCATTCGCGCCTACGCTCGGATGTTTCCCGGTGTGATCAGGCCGATGAGCATGATGCCGGAAAGCTTGAAGGCCCATGTCCGGTATCCCAGGGACTTGTTCGAAATCCAAATGCAGATATTCGCGAAATACCACCAGACCAACCCCGGCACTTTCTACCAGGACGAGGATCACTGGCAGTTTTCGCAGTTTTACCAGCAGAGGGATCTTGTCCGGCTGGAACCGTATTATCTTACCCTGGACTTGATCGAGCCCCGAAAGCCGGAATTCATGCTGTTCACCCCCATGAGCCCCTTGAACAGGGACAACTTGAGGGCATTGGCGATTGTCGGTTGCGACGGAGACAATTACGGACGCATCATCGTCTACACGTTTCCCAAGGGAAGACAGGTTTACGGACCGTCGCAAATCAACGCCCTCATCGATCAGGACACCAGAATAGCCCAAGAACGCACTCTCTGGGACCAGGCCGGTTCGGAGGTGATACGCGGAAAAATGATCATTTTTCCGGTCGGCCAGGAAGTGGTATACATACAGCCTCTCTACCTGGAATCCTCCGCCAAGCTGAAAATTCCAGAGTTGATTCGCCTGATAGTCACCCAAGGGGAAGTGGTTGTCATGGACTCCTCTTTGGAGGGCGCCTTCGAGCGCCTGGACCTGGCATTGAAGGAGCGCCGCAGGGGGACGCTCCCGCTTCCGCTGGGCGAAGAAGAAGGCGGCGGGTTGTTTCCTCCCGAAGGGGAAATCGACGATACCGTGCCGGGAACGCCTTCGCCGCCTCCGGTCGACGGTTTCGGTTCGGAGCCTAACACGCCGGAGAATGCCGGCGGTCCGGCGGAACATCCGCCCGAATCCTCGGATTCCGGGGAGGGCGCGAGCAGATAGAACCAGCCCGAGACTCCGCTGGTCGGGACGGGTTGGTCAGAAGTCGTTTATTCTCGTTTCCGATCAGGATCAACAGAAAGAATCCGAAGTTTTTTTCCTTGCTAAAAGTAGCGGGTTGACTTTAATTCAATTTGGGGTGTTCATGTCGAAATGTAATGCCATTTTTCTGGCGTGAAGCCTTCGAGCACTGAGACAGAAAGCGTCCAACTTGGCTCTCAGGAGCTGCGTAAACGGAGAGCCGTCGGATTCGATCACCAGGAAAGGCAACGGCCCGTCTCCGATCAAGGCGTGCCGGGATAGAGCGGCGGCCCCAAGGTTGTCGGCGACGGCCTGTACATTCATGTTGTCCGAGAGAATGGATTCGGAAAGGCGGTTCGGCATGCATCCGAACGGACCTATCCCAATTACGCCGCAGGCATGCGACGATATTTCCATCAAGGCGCTCCCGACCGTGAGTATCGCTTCCCCTGTGAGGTTGGGGGAAATCAGGCCTGCGGCGGCATCGACTATAGCTTCCACATCGACGCGCGACGCGCGGACAAGGCCGGATTGGGCAAGCATGGATTTGATGGTCGTCTCGCTGTGTGCCATGTATTTTTGTTTGAGCAACAGGCGCAGTTTTTCCATCAGCGACGGCGTTTCGCTCGCAAGTCCCTTGTTCACCAGGTAGTCCGTGTAGAGCACCCATTCCCCGATGGGCGAACATGTTACCGCGAAACCCTCCCGTGCGAGCATTTCCGTGATGTACTGCTTGGAAAGCCCGTCTCTTCGAACGAAAATTTCTCCCACCAGGGCGACGACCGGAACCTCCTCCGGCGGTTTTTTCATGGGGATTTTCCTGAAATCCGAAACCGCGTCCAGGATAGCCTTCCGCAAAGGGGCGAACGAATGTTGCTCGAAAGCCCCGATCATTCGTCGCCAGCAGCGGCCGAAGATCTCCATGGCTTCGCCCGGGTTTTTCGCGTTCGCCAGGAGCATGGACCGGATGTCCTCCATCGCGTCGGAGACGACGATTCCTCGCCAAATCTTGCGCTCGAAACCCGAACCCATGCCCGCATAGGCGTTTTCCGAGGAGATCGAATACAGGGCCACGTCCCTCATCCTTTGTTTCCTTATCAGATCGCCGAAAAAGCTGTAATATTGTCCGAAACGACAAGGTCCCGACCCGGTGGCCATGAAATACACCAGGATTTCGTCCTCCCTCTTTTCGTGGCGCACGTATTCGACCAACGAACCCGTCGTCAGTATCAATGGAAGACATTCCTTGCACGAGGTGAAACCTCGACCGGTTTTAAGAACCTTGTTGTTGGCCGGAGGCGCGGATTTGGCGTGGATGCCCTCGCTTCTGAAGACAGCCGCCATGGCCTCCGAAAAGAACTTTCCCATGGAGGGAATCAAAAGCGTGACGTTCGGATCGGTAAACGGGACCATGCGTCCGGAGGAGGTCTCGACGATCATTCTTCCTTTTTTTCGAACAAGACTCGCGGGGCGATAACTGTTGGAAGACGGCGTTGCCGGTACGAACGCGTGCTGCTGGCGGTATGCGGCCACGATGTCCAAAAAGGCCTCTATCCTGGTTTCGATACCTTCCTCTGCTGGTAGTCTGTAAACAAACGTAAGAACAACAGGTCGAATTTC
>CAZNTU010000052.1:19620-30594 GCA_964575975.1 uncultured Desulfobacteraceae bacterium | reverse complement strand
CGAGGAAACCTTCGGGCCGGTGGCGGCGGTAGTTCCCGCCAAGGACGAGGCCGACGCGATAGCCTTGGCGAACAACTCCGTATATGGACTGGGTGCGGCGATTTTTTCCCGAAACATCGACAGGGCGGTGGAGATCGCGACCAACGAGATCGAAACCGGCAATTGTTTCGTGAACGATTTCGTCAAGTCCGACCCGAGGCTGCCTTTCGGAGGCATCAAGGACAGCGGATACGGTCGGGAACTCTCCGCATACGGAATCAAGGAATTCGTGAACGTGAAGACGATTCGGGTCAAATAGCGCGGAAAACTCCGCCGGCTTTGGTTTCGAAATACTCAGTAGGGCGGTTGGCAGAAGGTATTAGGCTTTAGACATAGACCTTTGACCTAAAGACTAAAACCCAATACCTAAAACCTTATTTGCGCAGCAACCACATTATCAAGGAAACCACGATGCTTATCAAAATCATGGTGGTAATGGGAATATAGATCTTGAAATCGGGGCGGTCGATTACGATGTCGCCCGGAAGACGCCCTATGGGCAATTTGGCCAGCCAAGGCCACAACAGCCCGGCAAGGACCAGCAATATCCCCGCTATGATCAACGCTTTTTTCATGGCTTGAATCGACGCCCTTTTTTTGAATGTCTTTCCGTTTTTCGGCTTTCCTTGAATGATTATCATACATTGGTCGCGGATGAAACATTAAATCCGCGCGGTCGAATCAAGATTCAATTCGAGGATTATCAAAATGTGCGGACGATTCGTGCAATTCTCCGACTTGGACGTCTTGAAGGAGGCGTTCGACTTGGATGTCGTCGATGGCGATTTTTGAGGCCGCAATCGGAAAAGCCGTTCGCCTTCGCCGGAATCTGGGAAATTGGGTCGGGCGAGGGGGGGGGACAGGCTTTTTTCCTGCGCGATCATAAATACGAAGGCGGAGGGTCCCGCAAAGGAGATTCACGACCGGATGCCCGTGATTTTGTCCCCGGAGTCCTACGCGGAATGGCTCGATACGGATGTCGGGCCGGAAATCGCCGATATGAAACATGATTCTATGGTATTGTGGACCTGAAAACGATTTGTCGGGTTAGAAGAACCGATAGACACGAAGACGAGAAACATGAAATATGGAGGAGCGACTCGTATGAAACAAAATCCTGTCCGATATGTTGTCACCGCCGCGATTCTTTTGGCGGGCGTTTGGTGGGCTATGGCTTCCGTCACCGGCGAAGCGGCCAAAGGCGCGGGGTATCCTGCGGCGGAACTTCTGGTGGACGCCCGATGGCTCAAGGAACGCATCGACCAGCCGAACCTGATCGTGGTCGATGTCAGGGAGGACAAAAAATTCGACGGCAAGCTTGTACCCGGCGCGATCAGGATACCTTGGAGCGATTTCCGGTACAGCGACGAGGCGGCCGGGATGGGCGGCCTGTTCGTGGGGACGGTGGAAGCGCAGAAGATTCTGGGAAGAGCGGGCGTATCGCGCGGGGACGAAATCGTCCTTTACGATTCGGTAGCCAGTGACGGGGGCGCCACCGCCTCGTACGTCTTCTGGGTGCTCGATCTGCTCGGGCACGAAAAAATCAGGCTGTTGGATCGAGGAATAGACGCCTGGGTCGAATCGGGAGGGGAAACGGCGACGGAACCGCGCAAGCTGGAGCCTATCCTGTATCAGGCCCTGTCCGAGGAAATAAACCTCAGAAAAATGGCCGACGGGAACTTCGTTTACAGTCGGCTGGGCGACCCGCACTATCAGATAGTGGACGCCCGCTCCCGCGAGGAATATCTCGGGGAAAAGGCCAACGAGGCCTTGGACGGGAGCGTGTTGAAGCTTGGTCACGTCCCGACGGCCGTCAATATCGACTACAAGGCCAACTGGACGGACCCGGAGACGAAAAAATTCAAGTCCTACGAGCAGTTGCGGCAGTTGTACCGGGGACTGGATCCTTCCAAATCGGTAATCGCGTACTGCCATTCGGCGAGAAGAGGCTCCTTTCCCTATTTCGCCTTGAAGCTGATGGGTTTTTCGGACGTCATCCTGTACGAGCCGTCCTGGTTCGAATGGGGTTCGTACGCCAAGTTTTTCCCTGTGGAACTTGCCGAAAACAAGCTTGCGGGGACCGAACTTCCGGAAGCGCTTCCTGCGAAGGGAAAAACGACCGAAACAAGCGTCAAAGCTCCCGCGGACAAAAGCGCCGGTTCCGGGGGCGGATACGTTTCCTGCGGCGGATGAGGTGGCATCATGAAAAAAAACGCGGAAACACCGTATTGGAATTGGCTTCCGACTTCCTTCGCGTTGGCGGGGATCGTCCTGTTCATTTTCGCGACTTTCGGCCCCCCGGCGTCATCGAGCGGATTCGTGAGCGCGCTGAAAGGTCTTTTTCAGCAGGTCGCGCCCGAGTACGCGGAATCCAAGGCCCACTATCGAGCGATACCGGGGCCGGGCTCCTGGCTGTTCGCTTTCGTACTTGGCATGGCGATCGGCGGCTTTGTCGGGGGAAGGACGTTCAGGGGTCCGGTGAGGGACGTCCCGGAAATCTGGGAGAAGAGATTCGGGCCGAACAAGACGAACAGGTATCTTGCGGCGTTCGCGGGAGGATTTCTGATTCTTTTCGGCGCCCGGCTGGCCGGCGGATGCACGCTGGGGCTTTTCATTTCGGGCTCGGCCCAGCTCGCGGTGAGCGGGCTGTATTTCGGGGTGGTGATGTTCGTCTTCGCCATGGTCACGTCCAGGCTGGTCTACGGAGATCCCCGTCTCCTGAACGAAAAGAGCAAAAAGAGAAGGAGGAGCTAAAATGAAAATGGTTCTGCTCGGATTGCTGGCGGGCATTGCGTTCGGTTTTGTCATACAGAGGATCGGCGCCACGGACGCGAACAGAATGGCGAAGGCCCATTTGATGCTGGAGGGGGATATTCCCAAGTTCATGCTGACGGCGGTCGCTTTCTCGGCGCTGGGTTTGGCCGGTCTTCAGGCGGTCGGGGTCGGGCGAACGATGGTTTTGCCGACCAGCCTTCTGGCCACGGGGCTTGCCGCCGTCATATTCGGAATCGGATGGGGACTTGCCGGATATTGTCCCGGTACCGCGTGGGCGGCCGTGGGCGAAGGCAGGATGGACGCCGTTTTCGCTTTTTTAGGAGGTTTTGCCGGAGCGGCCGTGTTCGCCCAGTTTCACGAAACGCTGATCCCGCTGTTGTATCTTCCGACGAACCTGGGACCGTTGTCCCTGGCGGATTGGCTGGGAGGACCCGTTATGGGGGCCGTCGTCTTGTTTTTCGCGTTCGGCTTTTTTGTATTCGTCATTGGAAAGGTTTGGGGGAAAGGTGCGAAAAACGTTTGAAAGATGCGGGAGGGCGTGCGCCCTCCTGCTTTGCATGTCGGTTTTTCTTGCGGGCTGCTCCGGGCAAAGCGGCGGCGTGGCTCTGCAAATTCCCAGAGGCTATGCGCCGATCTTGGAAATCGATTTGCAGGGGAAACTCTTACGGGTGGGGCCGTTCGTGGGATATTACTTCAGGCCCGAGGACCCGGACGATTTGAGCCGCTTGAAATTCGTTTGTTTCAACGAGAGGAGTTTCTACACGCTGGACCTTCCGGAGAACGCGAAATTGTTCGAGGGCGACGCCGTACTTGCGACCTTGCCGGAAACGGGTTTTTCGCTCCCTCGAGGCCAAGATAGAATCCATCCGGTCTTTTTCGACCAGGCGCCGGCCGAATGGCTCGCCACGAGACCGGAACCCCCGGACGAATTCGTGCATTTCCATTCCTGCTACGACTCGGCTGGACCGGTTCTCCACGGATATTGGCTCCGGCATTTCGGGACGGCCGAATTCACTTACGACATGGGCGGACGCGTTTCCGAGGGCAGTCCCTTGTATCATCAAGTAAGAGTCGGAATAGACAAGGATTTCCCTCGGATCGTCGAGTTCGACAAAGGGCCGGGCCCGACAGGGAGGTTGGCGGATGCGGGGAAAAGAGCCGAACCTTGGCACGCCGGATCAGGACGGTCCGCTTGCCGTCCAATCCCTCTCGATTTTTCGTCTGTTTCGTTCGCTTTTTAACCCGGAAGATCAAGCTTCTCTTTTGAAGTATTTCGCGGCCCTTTCAATGGTTCGCTTGAAATCGACGGCCGCTTTTTCCAGAATGGAGCTGATATCTCTCCAAGTGTCTCCGTCGGATTCTTCGAGTTCCGCGAGTTTCTGTTTCATGACCAGCTTTTCCGTTTCGAGATCGTGGATTCTTTTGTAGTATTTGGCTCGCGATTCCGGGTCCGCTCTGTCGGCCTGAATCTTGAACAAATCTATTTGTTTGTCCCATTCTTTCATTCGAACTCTGATTTCCTCTTGGAGTCTTCTTTTGTTTTCCATGGTTGGGTCCTTTCGAAGTTCTCTGGGTTCATGGAATTGGCTTGCCTTTTCAATCGTTCGAAGATACAAACTCAAGGAGTGAAGATAAATCAGGGAGGTTTCGTATTTTTCGTTCGGCAAGACACTAAACAACAGGTTTTCCTGCTATTTTCCGGCGCGAGAAAACTACTTTTTCCGCAGCCGTTTGGTCGTATGTAAACGAATTGTCATGAAAAAAGGCGACTTGTGTTTTTTGATCGTTTTTTCGGTCATATGTCCGATGTTCTGGCTGTCCGGAGGCGCATACGCTTTCGAGAAAAACAGCAATGTCACCCTGTCGCGATCTCCCGTCAAAGTGGAAAGCTTCAAAACGATTCCTCAAGGCCAGGGGTCCGTCGGGATCGAGCTTCAAGGGTTTTGGGGCGACGAGTTGTTCACGGTCAAGGGTCGTGCAGGGTCTTTCGTCAACGCTTTCGATCCCGAACTGAAATGGCCGATAAGCCTCGTGCTGGAAGTGGCGGGGGTGATGGCGAATATCGAAGGTTTCGTGAAAGACACGGCAAACTTTAGAGGGGTGGACTTGAACTTCGCGATCAAGAGCCAAAGTACGGCAGGGCTCGAAAAGCTTCTGGGAACTTCCCTTCCGGTCGGAGCCCCCTTTGATTTCGAAGGGAGTTTGAGGGACGACGCACCGGGCGTTTACCAGTTCGGAAACCTTCTGTTGAAATGGGACAAATCCGCAGTCAGGGGAGCATGCACGGTGGACGCGTCCGGCGACCGTCTCTATGTCAAAGCGGGGCTGTTTTCGAACAGACTGGATCTTCGCGGGCTTTCGAAAGCCGAAGAGGGTTCCGTGCTTGTGAAGGCGGGAAGCGAAGCGACGGAAAAGCCGAAAAATGGCGGCAGGAACGGAAGAGTTTTCTCGGAAGAGCCTTTCGATTTGGATTTTTTAAACGCCCTTGCGCTGGATTTCGAGTTGATAGCGGAAAAGATTTTGCTGCCCCGCGCGGCGCTCAACAATTTCCATCTGAGGGCGGCCATCGACGATGGTGTCCTGACAGTGGCTCCAATAAAGGGAGACATGGGGGGAGGCCGGCTGGACGGTCGGTTTCGATTGGTCGCCCAGAAAGAGATGGTTCGCGTATCGGCCGATTTGGATATCGAACAAATGGATTTGAAGGGCCTTCTGGAACAAATGGAATTGAAAGTCGAGGGAGAGGGCGGAATGGATTTCAGCATGAGCATCGACACGGAAGGCCGTTCTCCGGCCGAAACAATGGCAGGTCTCGACGGTTCCGCCTCGTTGGTCATGGGGAAGGGCAAGATCGACCGGAATTATCTGAAATACCTGGGATTCTTCAGAATAAGTCTGTTGTCGGTCATCGCCGATATCATCGACGTTCCCGGCAAAATCAAACCGAAATCCGCCGCGTCGGAAGTCAACTGTTTCGCCGTGCGTTTCGATTTCGAGAAGGGTTCGGCCGACATTTCCGCGCTGGTGCTCGACACCCCGAACACCCTGGTCGTCGGAAGCGGGAATATCAATCTCGCGAACGAGCGAATCGATATTTACATAAAACCGATACCGAAGGAAGGCATTGGCGCGAAAGGGCTTGCCGAGGTAAATTTGTCCCTTGCCGAACTGACGAGGCCTTTTAGTCTGGGAGGCACTCTTTCCAATCCGCGCGTCTCCGTGGATACGACCCGGACCTTTGTGACGCTCGGAAAAGCGATCGGGGGCGCCGTGTTGTTCGGACCGGCGGGAGTCGCAGTGGCCCTGGTTTCCGGCAAGGTGGGCTCGAATCCGGAAAACCCTTGCCTGGACGCGATAGAGACGGCCAAAAAGGGGGTCGAGATAAAAGAGAAGAATGGCGCTTTCAATGCCATAAAAAACTTTCTAAAGGAGCTGAGTCCTATTAGATGATACTGATGATACACAATGTTCGGAAAGAATTTTTCGACCTTGAGCTTTCCGGATACGAATTGACCTTCGACGACGGGTTGTATTCGCAATATTATTACCTCCCGCTGTTCGAGAAGATCGTCGCTCCCCGCATCTATTTCGTCGCCACCAGCTTCGTCCGGCCGGGGAAGCGCAGAGGCGTTTTCGACGGACGCCACCTGCCGTACCGAAAATGCCGCGAGTACATGTACGAAGCATTCGTTCAAGGAAAATTCGGTGGATTCATGACTTTGGACGAACTAAAGTTCCTCGCGGAGGAAAAAAACGCGACGTTCGGCGCGCACAGCCATTTTCACGATGTCATTCCGACCATGGACTCGCCGAAGAAAACGGTCAGCGCTTGGAAATTGGCGCGCGCTCCCGCGCCGGAAGGATGCTGTTCCGATTCTCCCTCGAACCGCCGCTCGAAATTGGCGTTCCGAGGATATGCGATCTCCGGGGGCCGTTTTACAAGGCGCTCGAAAAAGGAATGGGAGGATTATGTCAGGCGCGACACGGAACTTTGCCTTTCATGGTTCGAAAAGAATTTGGGCGTGCGGCCGGAGGCGTACGGTTTTCCGTTCAACGAACACACGCCGGAGTTGGTCGAAATCTTGAAAGGTTACGGCTTCAAGCGATTTTACGACGGAAGGTCGGGCGACGGCGACGAAATCAGGAACCGAATCGATATCGACAGGCTATCGGACGAATCGCTTCGACCTCGATCTCGTCAGGTAAAAGCGATATCCCCGTCGCAATAATCCAACCGGATTTCCTCCTTGCAGCGTTCGAGAGGACTGTTTTTCCTCTTGGGATAATAGAGATATTCCCTTTTCTGTTCTTTCAGGAACCTGCGGAACAGGGGCGTTTTTTTAAGACGAATTCCCCATTTTTCGGGCAGTTCCACTCGGTCGGCCTTGTATTTTCGCGCATGCGAAAGCGCCGTCGCGCAGGCGGCGTCGATGTCGTCGTCGGCTTTCAATCGGTTGTCCAGGACCCTCACAGTCGTTTTCCCTTTTCGAGCGGTTACGTGAAGAACGAGAAAGCCTCTGTATTCGTCGTTTTCGCGGTAGCGGAGCTTCAGGGGAAAATAGGCGAACAAGTCCCTGGCCCCCGAAAAACGATATGTTCCGACCTCCTCCTTTTTCTCTTTCTCCGAAAAAATCCACTTGTCCGAAAGCATCCAGTTGATGATCTCGCGGTTTCTCGGAAAGCATGGAGGCGATGGAGTACTGTCTGGCAAAAAGTCCGGTTCCGAGAGTCGGTCGGTCTGCTCGATTTTGTAGCCCTCCAGCATTTTCGCCGTTTTCCCGCCTATCGCGGCGTAAAAAAAACGTCTTTCGAATTCCCTGGTCTTTTTTTCGATAGCGTCAATCGTTTCTCCGATCCGACAATAGCCGAACGCCCTGGAAAGGCACTTTCTGGGAATGTCGAACAGCTTTTCCGACACATGGGACCTTTCGACCCTAAGCTGGTAATAAGGGAGGTGTCCCAGAACTTTCAGCCCGAACTCGAGGAGTGCTTTTCTGGCTTTCGGGGTGAACCGGGTGGCGACAAAATCCAGGTCCAGCGCCGCCACTTTCTCCAAAAAGAATTGTCCTATTCCTTTTCCCCGGTACTCGTCCAAAATAAAGAAGGTGCTTCCCCACAAAACCGGGAAAATCCCGTCTCTGGCGGCCAGAAAGCCCGGAAGCTGCCCATGGTAGCCGATACACCGTTCGCCTTCGAAGGCGGCGAAAAGGACCGTGTCTTTTTTCGAAGCCGCCGGATTGTTCATCTGCGCTTTGGCTCTGGACAATGTGATCGGCGAGGTCCCGGAGGACCGTTTCGAATCGAGGAACCCGGACGCGAAACGATGGAGATCTTCGAGTTCGATGAATTTTATATGGACGTTGTTTTTCGATTTCGTCATCTCTCGATCGGATTTTCCGAAGGCGCCTCCGCTTTCCCGACCCTTCTCCGTACGCAGTCAATGCAATCCAAATACACCCTTCACCCCATATCTTTTGGCGCCCGTTAATTCTAAATGTAAAATACCAACCAAAATTTATTAGTATATTTTCTCGGTCGTTACGTCAATGCACGTGTCGAGACGGCGCAGGCAATTATTTCAATATTTAGGCTCGAAATTCGGAATTCGCTCATTTTTCCGAGAAAGCGACTTGTTCAAATGGGACATATATTAATTGTCGACGACAACACTCTATTAAGAAAAACCACCAGGGAAATACTCGCCAGGGAGTTTCCAAACACGACAATATCGGAGGCCTCGAGCGGGAACGAGGCGTGGGCGGTCTTGGAAAAACAAGTTCCCGACCTCGTTTTCATGGACTTGCGCCTTGGCCGAGAAAACGGCCTCGATTTGACTCGCGAGATAAAAGCGAAATACCCTCGAGTCGTCGTGGCGGTTTTTACCAACCACGATTTGCCCGAGTACAGGCGGCAGGCCGAGTTGAGCGGGGCCGAATACTTTCTGTCCAAACTCGAATCCAAGGCGAAGGATTTGACCAAAGTGGCCTCCCAAGTCCTTTCGGACTGAAATCCAGTTTCAAAAAAAACGTCCCGGTCCTTGACGAACATGATCAAAAATCCATATAGACTCTAATAACGTTCGAAACCATTGATTTTTTGAAAAGGCGCTCATTCCATCGTATAAAAGGAGGCGAGAGATGTTGGACGAAATCCGAAAGGGACTTTTCGCCGGTTTCGGGGCCGTGGTCCTGACTCGGGAAAAAATCGAGGCGGTCTGCCGCAAACTGGTGGAGGAGGCGAAAATGAGCAAGGAGGACGCGGAAAAGCTCGCGAACGACCTTTACGATGCGGGAAGACGGCAGTGGTCCGACTTGGAAGGCTGGATCAGGAACGCGGTCAGAAGCGCGCTGGAAAGTATCGACGTCGGCAGCGACAAGGAACTGAAGAAAATCGCCGCAAAATTGGACAACGTGGAGAAAAGGGTAACTCTGCTGGAATCCGTCGGCCGCCTCCCGCAAAGGAAAGAAGGGACCTCCTTCGAGTGAAGATCAAGGCGATCGCTCACCTGGGGCGTTTCAAGGACATCGTTTTCACGCTCATCAAGTACGGGTTCGGCGGAATCGTGGAGCGTCTGGACCTGCCGGGCATGATCGTCAAGACCGGCCAGCACGTGGACAAGCGGTTGACCGTCTACGAGCGTTTCCGCATGGCCCTCGAGGATCTGGGGCCTACCTTCGTGAAATTCGGCCAGATCATGAGCCTTCGGTCGGACCTTCTTCCAAAGGAACTGGTGTTCGAACTCAGAAAGCTTCAGGACATGGTCCCGCCGGTGGATTTCGTCCAAATCAGAAGAGTCGCGGAGGAAAGCTACGGAAGACCGCTGGAGGATATCTTTGTCCTCGTGGAGGAGGAAGCCGTCGCCGGCGCATCCCTTTCCCAAGTCCACCGGGCCGTGCTGAAGGACAGCCGGAGAGCCGTCGCCGTTAAAATCCAGCGTCCCCACATCAGAAAAAAAATCGAAACCGACCTCGACATACTGGAGGCGATCGCCGAGCAAATCGCCGAAAGATTGAAGGAGTTCGAAATCTACGATTTCCCGGGCCTCGTCCGTTTGACCAGGCGCAATATCGAACGGGAATTGAACTTCATCCGGGAAGCCCGCTACATGAACATCGCGAGATCGCACTTGGGCGACATGCGCGGGATTTACATCCCCGAACCCATGCAACAGTACTGTACCCCGTCGGTGCTCGTGATGGAACTGATGGAGGGGAAAAGAATAACCGATCTGGACCGCTCCGCCATAGAGGACCCGGAAACCCTCGCCAAGCGGGGGCTCCGGGTGACGATCAAGCAGATTCTGGAGGATGGCTTCTTCCACGCGGACCCGCATCCGGGAAACATGCTGATCACGGAAGACCAGGGCCTGTGCCTTTTGGACTGGGGCATGGTGGGACGGCTTACCGACGAGGAGCGCTTCGATCTGATCGATTTCCTGTACGCCATCGTGGACAACGACAGCAAACGTCTCGTGGAATCGCTCCTGGCCTTCACGGTCAACGAGCAGGAAGTGAACATGCGGCGCCTGGAAAGGCAGCTGCTCGATATAATGGACGCATATCTTTCCGTGCCTCTGAAGGACCTGAATCTCGGCGCCATGATTCTGGACATCACGGACATTCTGCGGGAAAACCATTTGCGCCTGCCGGCGGACCTGTTCATCATGCTGAAAGCCCTGATTACAGCCGAGGGAACCGCCCGTCTTATCTTCCCCAACCTCGACGTGGTCTCGGAGGCCGCGCCCTATCTTCGCGAAGTGGCTTCCGAGCGCTTCAAACCGGCAACGTTGATCAAACGATTCAAAAGCGCCATCTTCAGACTCCTGACCTACCGGGGCAATCTGAATCGCAGGTTCGTTGGAATCGTGGACAAGATCGACCGGGGCGAACTCACCCTCCGATTCGAGCATCACAAGCTGGGAGACTTGCAGAATACGCTGGAGAATATTTTCAGCCGGTTGACCTTCGGCGTCATCATCGCCGCAATGATCATCGGCTCGTCCATGATCATCACCACGGGAGTGGAACCCCTTCTTTTCGGATTTCCCGCCATTGGAATGATCGGCTACATCATATCCGCCGTAGTGGGGCTCTGGCTGATCTACAACATCATCAAAACGCGGCGCTATTGAGGGAGAAGGGGAGAAGGGGAGAAGGGGAG
>CAZNTU010000052.1:0-19520 GCA_964575975.1 uncultured Desulfobacteraceae bacterium | reverse complement strand
GGGAGAAGGGGAGAAGGGGAGAAGGGGAGGTTTTGGCAAAATGAACGACTCACCCCCTGAACACCGAACCACTGAACAACAACCTTAAGGGACTTGCATAGGAGAGAAGCTCTCATGCCTCGCACCGTCATCGTCGACGGCGTTAGAACGCCGTTCACCAAGTTCAACACCGCGCAAAAGGATATTCGGGCCTCGGATCTCGCAAGGGTCGCGATTCGGGAGATTATGGAGCGGACAGGGGTCGATCCCGAGACGTTGGATCACGTTGTATTGGGATGCGGCGGACCTCCCGCCGACGCTCCCAACGTCGCCAGAACCGGCGCTTTGAAAGCCGGAGTTCCGGTCTACGTCCCCGGCTATACCGTCCAGAGAAACTGCGCCGCCGGCATGCAGGCCGTAACCGAGGCCTGCATGATGATCGAGATGGGCTTGGCGAAGGCGGTGGTCGCCGGGGGGGTGGAAAGCATGAGCAACATTCCCTTTCTTTTCGGAAAGTCCTTCCAGGAAAAACTGACCTCTTTCGGCAGGACAAGAAGCTTTTGGAAGAGGATCAAGATCGCGGCGTCGTTCAGGCTCCGGGATTTCGTCCCGGTCGTAGGCGTCGAACTGGGCCTCACCGATACCTATTGCGGACTGAACATGGGCGAAACGGCGGAAGTTCTGGCCAAGCGGTACAAGATTTCCAGAAGGGAGCAGGACGAGTTTTCCCTGGAGAGCCATCGGCGGGTGACGGACGCCTGGAAGGAGGGACGGTTCGACGGCGAGGTGATGACGGTGTACAATCCCGGCGGAAAGCCGGAGATCGTCGATAAAGACAACGGCCATCGGGAAAACCAGACCATGGAGGCCCTGTCCAGGTTGAAACCGTATTTCGACCGCCGATTCGGAACCGTGACGCCGGGCAATTCGTCCCAGATCACGGACGGCGCGGCGGTCATGCTCCTGATGGACGAGGAATTCGCCAGGCTGGAGGGTTTTCGGCCAAAGGCGCGCGTTCTTTCCTGGGGATACGCCGGAAACGAGCCGTCCACCATGGGACTCGGACCCGCCTACGCCGTGCCTGCGGCTCTCGAGATGGCCGGTTTGGAATTCAAGGACATGCAGCTGATCGAACTCAACGAGGCCTTCGCGGCGCAGGTGATCGCCTGCGAGAAAGCCTTCGGGTCCAAAAGATTCGCGGAGGATCATCTGGGCCGGTCCGACGCGATCGGCGAAATCGACCGGGACATTATGAACGTCAACGGCGGGGCCGTGGCCTTGGGGCACCCGGTCGGCGCGACGGGCGCCAGGCTGGTGCTGACTCTGATGAAAGAGATGGAACGTCGCGATTTGCAGTTCGGCTTGGCCACCCTCTGCGTGGGCGGCGGCCAGGGCGGGGCGATGATTCTGGAACGGAAATAGGGGGGAACAGGGGGATGGAAATGAACGCGCATACGACTTATCGAATCGACGACCGGGGGGTCGCGGTCATTTGGTTGGACAACCAAGAAGCGCCGCTGAACGTGTTGAGTTCCTCCTTTTTGGAATCGTTCGACGAGACTTTGACTGCTGTAGAGGGCTCGTCCGAAGCCAAGGTCGTCCTGATATGCTCGGCCAAGGAAAGGGGATTCGTAGCGGGGGCAAACCTGGACGAACTGGAGGCGCTGGGAACGGCCGACGACGCCAGCGGGGCCGCGCGCAAAGGGCAGCTCCTGTTCCACCGGATCGCGGATTTGCCGATTCCGTCCATCGCCGCCATAAACGGGCACTGCATGGGAGGGGGGACCGAAATGGCCCTTGCCTGCGATTTTCGCTTGGCCGCGAAGGAGAAAGCCAACATCGCGCTTCCGGAAGTCAAGCTCGGGATTTTTCCCGGCTGGGGCGGCTCGCAACGCCTTCCAAGGCTGATTTCCCTTCGGAATTCCCTTGACATGATCCTGACCGGAAACGGGTACGGCGCGGAGAAAGCCTTTCGGTGCGGGCTCGTGGACAAGGTGGTCCCGGACGACATTTTGAACGACTACGCCGTGGAGTTCGCGGAGGAAATCGTCCGCGACGGCGGGGGAAAGTACGTCGCGGCCCGGAAGAAGAAAGCCCGGGGCATGATGGAGTTGATCACGGACAAGAATTTCGTCGGCCGCTTTTTCATGCTCCGGATGGCCGAAAAGCAGGTCGTGAAGAGCACGCGGGGACGCTATCCCGCGCCGCTTCTGGCGATCAAGGCCATGCGAAGAGGGCTTGGCAAGCCTTTGGAGGAAGGTCTCCAAATCGAGGCGCGATTTTTCGGGGAGGCCGTAGCGACCCCGGAACACAAGAATCTTCTGCACCTTTTCAGATTGAACGAAAGGCCCAAAAAGCAAACGGGGGTGGAGACGAACGTCCGATTCGAGCCTATCAGAAACGTCGGCGTGCTGGGCGCGGGAGTCATGGGCGGGGCCGTCGCGCAGCTTTTGGCATTCAAGGACTACAGCGTAAGCTTGAAGGACATCGACGAATCGATGCTATTGCGCGGTCTTAGGCATTCCGATTCCCTGTTCGGGGACTTGGTCCGAAAGCGGAAAATGACCTCTCGGGAGAAGCGCCGGAAAATGGAAAAAATCTACGGTACTCTTTCCTACGCCGGTTTCCAAAGGGTTCATCTGGTAATCGAGGCCGTGGCCGAAAAAATGGAGATCAAAAAGCATGTGCTGCGGGAGACGGAAAACCACATCGCCCCCAACGCCGTATATGCTTCGAATACGTCGGCCCTTTCGGTCACAGACCTCCAGACCGCCGCGAAACATCCCGGACGGGTTTGCGGCATGCACTTTTTCAACCCGGTGCATAAAATGCCCCTCGTGGAGGTGGTCAGGGGGGAACGCACCCACGACGCCGCCGTCGCGGCGGTTTACGACCTGGCCAAGAAGCTGGGCAAGATTCCCATCGTCGTGAAGGACAGCCCCGGTTTCCTGGTGAACCGCCTTCTGGGAGTCTATTTGAACGAAGCCTGCCTGCTTGCCGAGGAAGGCTTCGATTTCGAGTGGATCGACTCGTTGGTCAAGAGGTTCGGAATGCCCATGGGGCCGTTCCGGCTTATCGACGAGGTGGGCGTGGACATCGCCGCCGACGTGGCCTCGACATTGGGAAAGGCGTTCGAGGACAGGCTGGAACCGTCCGACTTGACCATCCGGATGCGCGACGCCAGGCTTCCCGGAAAAAAGGGAAACAAGGGCTTCTACATCTATCGGAAAAGCGGACGCAAGATTCCGAACCCGACCGCGAAGGCGATCATAGGGAAAGGGGGAAAGCGGAAAAACGGAAACGAGGCGATCTCGCGCATGATGTACCTGATGGTCAACGAGGCCGCCCGGTGCCTCTCCGAGGAAGTCGTCGCGACCGCCCACGACGTGGACACGGGCATGGTGTTCGGGACCGGGTTCGCGCCGTTCCGGGGGGGCTTGCTCAAGTGGGCCGACTCGGTCGGCCCCTGGCGCATTGCCTTGGAGCTTAAAAGGTTGAGAGACCGGTTCGGGGACAGGTTTTTGCCGGAACCCATGCTTTTGGAAATTTCCTCTTTTTATTGAAAAACAATGGTGGTTTCATGATTTCGGACAAAGAAAAACAAACCATAGTTTCCTTGGCGAAAAAGTTCAACGTAGAAGAGCTGTTTCTTTTTGGTTCTTCCATTGGAGACGACTCTGTAGCGAACGATATCGACTTGGCGGTGAGGGGGATCGCGCCGGGAGATTTTTTCGATTTCCACGGCAAATTGTTAAGATACTTGTCCAAGCCGGTCGATTTGATCAATTTGGCGAATTCGTCGCGATTTGCACGAATGGTGGAACAAGCCGGGATTAAGATTTATGAGCGCCCTGTCTGAAGAAATACTTGTCGAGAAGGAACATATCGAGAAAACGCTTGACATATTGCGCGAAGCCGTCGAGCGGACCCATAAGACAGTCGTCGAACTTTCCGCGATCGGAGCATGCATCCACCACTGTTATTCGGGTATGGAAAACATAATCAAGCGAATGTTGAAATCGAGAAAAATATCGGTCTCGAAATCCTCCTCTTCGCATAAAGATCTGCTCGACGAAGCCGAAAGGCAAGGGATCATATCGAATCGTCTGCTGAACAGACTTGATAAATTCAGGGGTTTTCGTCACTTCTTCGTGCATGCCTATGGTTTTATGCTCAACGAGGATGAACTTCTGCCTTTGGCTACGGAATTGCCGGATGTATGGAAACAGTTTTTTGGAGAAATCCAACTCGTAAAGTAAAATTTGAAGGTTCGCCTATCCCAAGATATTTCGCCTTGTACGGTTGGAATTGGCGGTAAGGCGGAAAGACTCGGTAGCCCCTGGGGCCCACATCGCGCGGTGGAAACGGCGCGGAAAATGTTCGACGACTGGTTGGACGTGGGGCGATGAAAACGGTGTCGGAAGCACGGTGATATTTCCGCGGGTTTTTGTTCCCCCCCAGAATTCCTTGGCGGCGTCGGCGGCGAAGGCAGGGCGGGCGGGTCGGAATCCCGGACTTTCGAGCCGCCCCGAAGCCCCTCGAAGCCCTCGCCTTTCGATGGTCCCGGAAGTCCAACCCGCCTTCTGCGGGCCTGGCCGCCGCGTCGAGCCGGGCGAATTCTTCGCGGAGACCGGAAAAGCGGCGGGTTGGACTCCGCGCGAAACCGGAAGGCAGGGTCCCCGAGAAAGAGCCGGGCAGTCCGGAAGGCCGGGGCTCCGACCCGCCCGCCCTACGACCGAGCCGCAGCGCGGGACATTCTCCTCGGAGTCTGGCCCGTATTCGGTCCAGCAGAAGGTCTTCCGGCTCGGTCCTCGAAAGCCTCGTCAGCTCCCGAACATAATCCTTGTATTCGCCGTTCTCCCGGTCGCTAAGTATATTGTCGGTCGCCTTTTCGTAATCCGGGTTCGTCTTCCCGAGTTCGATCAACGCCTGTTCTCACAGCCCTATTCCGAATCCTCCGCGAAAACGATTTTTTCATGTTCGGCTCCAAGTTCAATGTTTCGGAAATAGCACAATACGCGAAACATCAAAAGCTCGATTTATGCTCTCCCCTGGGGAACAAACGCGCTTGAAGAATTGCTCGGCATAGTGTATCCCGTAAAAGATCGTACCGGACGCGGAGCGGTATCGAAACCGGTTCCGGGGGTGCTTTTTCCATCTTTGACGCGCGAACGAAGAGATCCGAGTCGCGGTTTGCCACGGGAGAATTGTCATGTCGAATTGGCGTTTCGACGAGTCGAAAAACACGTTGTTTCTGCAGGGCAGAATGGATGCCCAAACCAGCCCGTTGCTCGAGAAGGAGCTTCGCAGTCTGGTCGGACGAGGCAAGCGGGAGATATTCGTGGATTGCGCCGGCGTGCCGTATGTCAGCAGCGCGGGCCTGCGGGTCTTCTTGTCCTTCCAGAAGCAGTTGAAACCGATCAGCGGCGGCATCGTGCTTCTCCATCCTTCCGAAAATCTAATGAAAGTGTTCGAACTCTCCGGACTTGACAAGCTGTTCGACATCGTCCTCGACGACGATCCGGCGGAGAAAAGCCTTCCGAAACGAACCCGGCGGGAAAAAAGGGTATTGAACGGAATCGGGTTCGAATTGGCGACGCGCGAGTCCGCGCCGGGGAAATGGTCCGCGCTGGTTTCCAGAAGGGATTTGATCTCCGAATTCTACCAAGACGGCGACGCCTACGCGGTCGGGGCCGGCCGAATCGTGTTCGGTTTCGGCATGTCCGCGCCGGGCGTCGGTTTTCAAGACTGCAAAAACCTGATCGGCGAATCCGTGGTCGTGAAGGGCAATTATTTCTACTATCCCGCCATCAAGAACGCCGCCGTCGATTTCGTCCTCGCGCAAGAGGCGTTGCCCGGTCTTTCCTTCCAGTTTTTTACGGGGGGACTGTTCGAGGGGGAGTTCTCCCATGTTCTGTCGTTCGACGGGGACGAGTACGGGCCGTCGCTCGGAGACTTGGTCCAGGCTCTGGGAGAATTGGCGGAAACGAATGTTTTCGGGGTGGTCGGGGTTTTGGAAAGCGCGGGGATTTGGGGGATGAACTTCAAAAAGACCCCGGTCGCCGAGCATTTCCCGAAGACCGGATCGATGAAGGATCGGGATCGTTTCGCCGAGTTCATGGATTTTCCCATCGAAGCCGGTTTCAAAGACCATGTCGTTGTCGCCGCGGGACTTGCGTTCAAGAGCGGGGAACGCTTGTCCGAACCCGGACGGCGCATGTTTCCCGAAGAGAGCGCGAGCCACGTCCACGCCGTCGTTATGGAGAAAGGACCGGTCAGCAGGAATATCGAGGATTTTCAAGGGGAGCTTGAACGGGCCGCGACGGAACTCAAGCCGCTGAAAGTGCAGCATCTTCTGCAAAAATCGGTTTTCAAGGGAGGGTTGCTCGGCGTTGTTCCGGTAGACGAGGAGTAATTGCCGGAAGTTCCATCGGGTATCGAGGAAGGGGAATATGGATCTTTTTTTGGGCGCGTTGAATTTAGGGCTGATTTACAGTTTCCTGGTGGTGGGAATTTGCCTGACCTATCGAATCTACAATTTTCCCGATATCACGGTCGAGGGGAGTTTCACGCTGGGCGGAGCGGTTGCGGCGGTATGCATGGTCGAAGGACTGCATCCGGCCTTGGCGACCGCGCTTGGCGCGTTGGCCGGGGCGGCCGCCGGATTGTGTACCGGGCTGGTCCATACGAAATTGAAGGTGAACGGTCTCTTGGCCGGAATCATCGTCATGACCGGGCTCTATTCCGTGAACCTTCATGTCATGGAAAAATCCAACATACCCTTGATGTCGGCGAGGACTTTGGTGTCGGCGATGAACGGCATAAATCCGGGGATGCATTCCGAGTTGTGGCTGTTTTTTCTTTTTCTGCCGGGGGTCGCTCTGTTCATGTTCCTGTTCGCGGTTCTCTTGAAAACGGACCTCGGGATCACGATCCGCGCAACGGGCAACAACCCCGTCATGGTAGCGGCCAACGGCGTCGATGTCGATGCCATGAAGATTTTCGGCATTGCGGCGTCCAACGCCTTGGTCGCTTTGGCGGGCGGATTGCTGGCCCAGTATCAGGGGTTCGCGGACATCGGGATGGGAGTCGGCGTGTTCGTGTTCGGATTGGCCTCCGTCATTATCGGGGAGGCGATCCTCAAAGGTTCCGAAGTTTGGAAAATAGTGACGGGACTGCTCCTGGGATCGTTGCTGTTCCGTCTGATGGTGGCGTTCGCCCTTTACGTCGGCTTGAACCCGATCGATTTGAAACTTGTGACGGCGGCCTTTGTTCTGGGGACCATCGTATTGTCCCGAAAAGTGCGGTTTCAGCCCCGGTTGGCCTCGCCTAAGACGGCGGGGGCGACGCTCCTCGTCGTCGCGGCGGTCGGGGCGATGTTCGCCGCTCCCGAGCTGACGAAACGCTTGGCGCCGCGACAGGTCCATCGCATCGCCGTGGTGCTTTTCAACGAATCCGAAATGTTGACCATCACAAGAGACAGCCTGATCAAGCGGCTTGGCGAGCTGGGCTATCGCGACGGGGAGAATACGGAATTTCTTGCGAAAACCGCCAACGGCGACATGGGCATGCTCAACACGATCGTCGACGAACTGAAGACCTCGAAGCCGGACGTCTTCGTGACCATTTCGTCCCAGGCCACCCAGACGGTCTTCAACAAGGTTAAGGATGTCCCGATCGTGTTCGCGACGGTGGCCAACCCGTTTATCCTGGGGGTGGGGACCTCGGACGCGGATCATCCTCCCAACATTACCGGAGCGTACGGCTCGTTCCCTGCCGAGGGCATGCTGTCGGTGGTGGAAAAATTTTTCGGAGGACCCGTTGCCATCGGGGAGATTTGGAATCCCGGCCTGGCAAATACCGTTTTCAATATCGACCGATTGAAAAAAGCGCTGGAGACGAGACCCGGTTACAGGTTCGAGGGCGCGACCGTGACGTCGTCCAACGAAGTCCAGCAGGCGGCTACGCTTTTGGCCTCGAAAATCGACGCGTTCGTGCTGGTGCCGGACGTCATAGTATTCGAAGCGTTCGGTTCCATCGTTTCGGTCGCGAAGAAAAACCGCGTTCCCGTATTCTCGTCCGACGTCGAAAAGCTTGGGGAAGGCGCGTTCGTGGTATACGGATTCGCCTACGAGCAGAGCGGCGTCCAGGGTGCGGAATTGGTAGCGCGGGCGTTGAAAGGCGAACGCGGCATTCCGTTCGAACAATACAAAAAGGTCGTCTTCGGCGTCAATCTCGATGTTGCGAAGGAACTTGGCATCGACGTGCCCGAGGATGTGCTGCTGTCGGCGACGGAGATTTTCGAAGACGGCGCATCGCGTCAACGGAGCCCGGAGCCGAGCGCATCGTCGCCCGTCGCGGAAACGAAACGTACTATGCGGGTGGCGGTTTTCTCCTTCACCAACAATTTCCTCTTGGATACCGTGGAAAAAGCCGTTATGGACGAACTGCGGCGCGACGGCTACGATCGGAAAGCAGGACTTGAAGTCGCGGAAATGAACGCGCAAGGGGATTATTCGGCCGCCAACGCGATCGTCAAGAAAATCCAGGACAGCCGGTTCGATTTCATCCTTTCCATTTCGACGCTTGCTCTTCAGACAGTCGCCCAGCAGAACAGATCGATCCCGCATGTCTTCTGCGCCGTGACCGATCCGATAATCGCCGGGGCGGCAAAGAGTTTTCACGACAAACCTCCCTGTCTCACCGGGATTGCCACTCCCCAACCGGTCGAATCCACTTTCAAGATCATGCGCGAAATTTTTCCCCTCGCCAAGCGGGTCGGCCTGGTGTGGGACCCGTCGCAGGCGAATTCCGAATATTGCACGAAAAAGGGCAGGGAGGCATCCGTCCTCTACGGCTTCGAGCTTGTCGAAAAAACCGTCGCGAACGTCAACGAAGTCGATTCGGCCGTGAAAAGTCTGATCGCGGACAATATCGATATCCTGTGGACCTCGGGCGACGTGACGGTTGCCGCTGCGGTTTCGGGCGTGGCTCCGCTGATGGCCCGACAACGAATCCCTTATTTCACGAACGATCCCGGCGACAGCAGATACGGCGTTTTTGCCGCGTTGGGGGCGGATTATTACGAGGTCGGGACTGTCGCGGCCAAGCTCCTCAAGCGGTTGATCGAGGGAGAAAGCGCCTCTGCTCTCGATATCGAAAAATACGTGCCCGAACGCCTGTATCTTAACGTCGAGCTTGCCGAAAAGATGGGAATAGCCGTTCCTTCGGCGGTTTCGGATCGGGCGGCGGAGGAAAGAAAGCCGTGAGAAGACGAAAGGAACAGCCATGATACGTATCGAGAACGCGAGCAAAACCTTCGACAAGGGGACCGGCTACGAGTTGCTGGCGCTGGATCGGATCGATTTGAACATCGCCGACGGAGAATTCGCCACGATCATCGGGACGAACGGGTCGGGAAAAACGACCTTGCTGAACATGATCGCCGGCACGATCTTTCCCGATCAAGGCAGGATTTCGCTCAACGGCAGAGACATTACGAATTCTCCGGACTATTCCAGGGCGCGATACGTCTCCCGCGTGTTTCAGAACCCGTTTTCCGGCACCGCCCCGGATATGACCATCGCCGAAAACTTGCTTCTGGCCTATACGCGCGGCAAGGCCAAACTGCCCAAGATCGGCTTGAACCGGGATTTGCATGCGTTGTTTCGGGAGAGAATAGCAAAACTGGAGATGCAACTGGAAAACCGATTGGACACGAGGATCGGCCGTTTGTCGGGAGGGCAGCGCCAGGCGATCACGCTCTTGATGTCCGTGCTGGTCCGGCCCGAGGTCCTGCTGCTGGACGAGCATACGGCGGCACTCGATCCCAAGACCGCCACCCAGGTGCTTAGGCTTACCAAGGAATTCGTAGAGCGCGACAAGCTTACGACGATCATGATTACCCACAGCATGCAACAGGCCCTGGAGTTCGGGACAAAGACCGTCATGATGCACAAGGGCCGGATCATCGACCTGTTGGACGAACGCGAAAAACGCGCGCTGACCACCGACGATCTGCTAGACAAGTTCGCGGACCTCAGGAAGCAGGAAAAGCTGACGGACGAAATTTTGGAAGAACTGAGGAAGGAATACTTTTAAACCGCCCAAGATTCCGTTTTACTGTTCGTCGATTTGCCTTTGTCGATGCTGAAGACGGCCGGTGGCGTATCCGGGGAGATCAAGGAGTCGATCCAGCGGGCGTTCGGCTATCTCGGCTCGAAAAAGGGCGAGTTCGGCTTCGCGAAGGAGATGAGCCTTTCCGACTTCCACGTGGAGGTTTTGGACTTGTTGAACAACAAGGTCCAGGGGGACATCGGGGTGGCATTTTTCGTCGCGGTCTTTTCGGCGATCAGGAAAAGCCAGGTCACGGCGGCGACATTGATCCTGGGCGACATGAGCATCCAGGGGAACGTCAAGCCGGTCCGTTCCCTGGTGGAACCTTTGCAGGTGGCGAAGGACAACGGCGCGAAACGCGCCCTGATACCGATCGAGAACAAGCGCAATTTCCTGGACGTGGACGCGGACATCGTGGAGCACGTGGATCCGGTTTTCTACGGGGAACCGAGGGCGGCGGCAATGAAGGCGCTTGCTTTGAGCTGACGGAGCGAGCGGACCGATCAGTGATCGTCATGGTGGACTAAATCGATTCGCAGCGTCGCCCGTGTGGCAAAAGACCGTTGCGATGCCGCCGAAATCAACCGAGGTTGCGCATGACCGGTATGTTCGTACGCAGAATCGCCTCCCGAACCGTTTGGGGGAAATCGACCGGAACAAAAAATAAAACGAAAAGTTGTCGTGGGGCCGCTTCAGCCCATCCTGGCGGAAATGCCCAGGATTTTAAGGAGAGTCGCCGTCGGAGAGCTGGAACTGGAACAGGCGAGAAAAATGCTGGAGGAAGCGGCGAAAAAGGAAACCCCGCCGGTCGTAGACGCGTTTGAAAACGTCGGCGGGGAAATCGAACCGGATGTCTCCGCGGAACAATCCGCCGTAAAAAACGCCGTAAAACCCGCCACGCAGGAGCAACTGGCGGCGTTCTGCCTTGCCCACCCGGCTCCCGGCATGATTGTAAGCGCCGCGCCCGAACCCGGCGAGAAAACCGTAACCTCCGACGGTCTTCCGGGCTGTCTGTCGATCAATTGGCCCGACGTTCCCCCGCAAACCGGCATATCCCCGGCCGAAAGCATCGCGGCCACCTTCGACGGCCGAATGGCCGACAAACACCCCCCGACCGCCCCTGTCCGGGACGCCGAGGGAAACCTGGTCGAGGGAGGGGAGGGCGTCCGGTTGCTCACTTGGGGGGACCCGTATTTGGAAGCGTGGCTGGAAACGATCTGCGGGCGACTTTCGGATGAAAATGGCGAACCGATGGAAAAATAGGTTGCGACAACGCGCATGCGTACAAACCGAGAACGAAGAGATACGCCTGTCGCAAAACAACCTGGGATCACAAGCACAGGCTCCAAAAAACGGAATCGTACGAGTTTGAATCCGCAAGCCGACTCCTGGAGGATTTTTGGAAGGAAGTCTTTGAAATTATGGAAACATAATTTTTTGCCGAGATGAAAGGAAGGTGGCATCGTGCCCGAGAAAGTCGTAAACATCGGGATAATATCCCGCGAACCGTCGGTGTTTTGGAAATCGCGTTTTGCACGTTCGGACGAACGTCCCCCCACAAACCCCGAGCGTCCCTTCATTTGTTGGAACGAATATCCCTTCATCAGGGATGGAACCGTTGCGTCTCGCGCGGGTGGGAACGGGCGACCCCGAAACGAGGGAAAGCTTCCCGGCGTTTTCGGCCGACGACCGGGCTCGATTTTCGGTCCGGCCGGCGGGGCTGCGCGATGGTGTTGCATCGCGCCCTTCGGGGCCCGAGATTCCCGAAGAAGTCGGAGAGAACGCGTAATGCCAAGTGGCCGCCGAACCGTGGTCGCGCGATTTTCCGGCACCGGAAGAAATTCGCCTGCTCGATGCGGGAAGGGACCCGGAGTTGCTGCGCCACCGCCGTTTCGTCCGAAGACGCGGCCGAGTGCCTCAATCCCCTGCGGATTTCGGGTTTTCCCTGGAAATTCGTCTCGAAGAACCCGCGCAAGGGTCCGTTTGCCTCGGATACGGCTCCCGTTTCGGACTCGGTTTGTTCGCCGCAGCCACAGACAAATAGGACGATCCGGGGAATGGGCATGGAATCCAATTTGACATGCGGAGCATGTAACTGTACTTTGGACGCATGAAAAAACGATTCAAATAAGAGCGGAAATCGTCCGTGAAGGACGGGTTTTCAGATGATTGTCGTCGATGCCTCCGCAATATGATTGAAGTTTATTGACAATGTGCAAAGATATATATTGGCTTTATCGAAGGCATGCCCGAAAAAAGATGGCGGAGTGTTCAATGGCCGTTTCGACAACGACATTGGAAAACGTTGATATGCAAGTAAGGAGATGGATATGGAAGAAACAATCGAAGTTTTTTTCGATGGACGGGTTTTCAGGCCGACGGGCAAGGTTAATCTGATCCCGAATATGCAGTACGTATTGCAAATCAAAAGAAAAAAAACATCGTCCGACGATGCGGTCGATATTTTGGAGAAATTGGCTGGAACTGTCGAAGCTCCCGAAGATTGGGCCTTGAATCATGATCGTTATCTTTACGGGGAGAAACGAATGAAGGAACCGAATGAATAAAGAAAGGATTTTTCTGGATACGGCGTATGTGCTTGCACTGCTTAACCGGCGCGACAAATACCATGAAAAGGCGAAAGCTTTGCTGGATCGTGTACGCAACGCATCCGAAGTTTGGTTGACGGAAGCTGTTCTTGTTGAGATAGGCAATAGCATGGCATCGTTTGATCGGGAGGGAGCATCGGACTTTATCAGGAGTTGCTACAAAACGATAGGCTTCCGAGTGGTCACCGTCGATAGAGAACTGATGAACAAGGCCGTGGATTTTTATGAAAGCAGGCGCGATAAAGACTGGGGCTTCACGGATTGTATTTCGTTTGTCGTGATGAATGAATCGAAACTCAACCTTGCCATGACCACCGACAAGCATTTTCGCCAAGCCGGCTTTGAACCGCTTATGCTGGATTATCCGTAGGTTGCCCTAAGTGTGATGGGACGTTCGTTCCGAAGTTCCCCCATACCTCGACCCAATCATGGACGTTCCCCGTCACACGCAAATTTTTGGCCTCTCACGCTCATACGGCCGATGGAGATGAGCAAAAGACCCGCCTGCTCGGGATTGAGGCGAATGCGGAAAAAATGGGCGCCGCTGTTTCGAAAAGGCGTTCTTTTGATATCGCAACGGGTCGAGCCGGGCGACAATGGAAAGCTCGAAGATTGGAGACGCGTTGCCCGCCGCAAGCATGGCGTATGTCCTCTTCGAGACCTTCGGCGTCGCAATGCCTGGGAACGCCTCTTTCTCCCGGCAGGAGACCGAATTCGAGCTTGCTTGAACTCGCCGGTTCCCGCGCTTTTCCAAAGGACGGCGAATCAAAAACAGCGCGATCGCCTCCCGGATCATCAAGGAAACCCTTGAGGCGAAGACGATTCTCCCGTACGACCATGTTCGTCCAAAAAATTCATGAAATACATTCCATGGCGGGCCAAACGACAGGGTGACTTTATATTTGACGGTCATTTGATCGACTGATCGACGGCCCGTAAAAGCGGCCTTTGACCATCGGAAACCTTTGTTTTCAAAGGATTTGCAAGGTTTCGCTTTATTTGACGGCTATTTGATCGCTCCTGAAAAACGACAAGGATCGCCCATGCATATCGACGGATCGAGAATCGCGGATTTCAGAAACCTGAAGGATTTCGAGACCGCGTTCGGCCGGTCGGCGAAAACGGCGGACGGCATCGACCGGGATTTGAAAAGCCATGCGGTCATCGGCCGCAACGGCACCGGAAAGTCCAATCTCATTGAGGCCATCATCGCCATATTCCGGGATCTGGACCTGAACAACGCCGCTTCCTTCGGCTACGAAATGGACTACGGCATCCGAAATCACCGGGTGCGAATCGTCGCCGTCGGGGAAAAAAGCCCAAAGTCGCGATCGACGGCGCGCGCGTTTCCGCCGCGGAACTTGCCGAACACGCCCGGGAGTATCTGCCGTCACATGTGTTCGTCTATTATTCCGGAAAAAACGAGCGCATCGAACAGCTTTTCCAGGCGCATCAAAAAAGATTCACCCAAGCCCTGCGCCGTGGCAGGGACGATTTGATCCGACGCCTGTTTTATTGTCGGGGCGGACACGGCCAGCTGGTCCTGCTTGCCTGTCTTCTGTCCGAGGACCCAGTCTTCGCCGAACTGCTCGAAAACCTAAACGTCCTGGAACTGGACTCGGCCCTTTTCGTACTCAAGCAGCCCTATCAACTGAAACAGAACCTGACCGAGGACGACATCCTTCACGGCGACAACAGGTTCTGGTATGCGCGGGGCACGGTTGTCTCCGAGTTTTTGGACAAGCTTTGGGGACTGGCGATCGCCCCCATCGACGAGATCAAATCCAAACAACTGGATTTTCGGGGCAGGACCGAAAAACAGGAACAGCTCTATCTCTTTCTTCCCGATAAAAAATCCCTGAAAAACCTGGGAGAACTGGTGGGGCCGCCGGAGGTTTTCTTCCGATACGCCGAGGGCGCCTACGTCGGCGACCTGATCGACGAAGTCCGCATCACCGTCAAGCACAAGGATTCCCAAGGCGCCATCGGTTTCAACCGGCTTTCCGAAGGGGAGCTTCAGCTTTTGACCGTCCTTGGCCTCATGCGCATTACCAGCCAGGACCACTGCCTTTTCCTGCTCGACGAACCGGACACCCATCTGAACCCCATCTGGAAATTGCGGTATTTCGACGAAATCGAAAAGGTGATCGAAACGGATACGGACGGCGTTCTTGCCGGCGACGCCCAAATCATCGTCACGACCCACGATCCCATGGTGATCGGCAGTCTCAGAAAGGAACAAGTTCGGATCATCCGAAAGGAACACGGCCGTCTGACGGTGCTCGAACCGGACGAGCACCCGCAGGGCATGGGAGTTACGGGACTTCTCAAAAGCGAACTGTTCGGCCTCCGATCGACAGTCGATTCCGAAACCCGCCGCCGGTTGGACAGGCGCAACTGGCTGTACGCGCTCGGCCCGAAGCGCACGAAAGCCCAGGACGAAGAATTGACCAGACTGAGCGACGAGCTTTCGGACCTTGGATTCGCCAGCGATTTCAGGGACCCGTATTTCGCGTTGTTCGTCCAGAAAATGGCCCTTCGCACCAAGTTCCACAAAGACATCCTGAGCCCGGAGGAGCAAAAGGAACAAGACGCCATCGCCGACGAGATCATCGATGAAATACTGAGGGACGAGGGACTCGAATGAGATACATCGATTTCGATGGAAAAACCCCGGCGGACAAGGACATCCCCGGCTGGGAACCCTGGACGAAAGAGAAATGGCGGGAATGGCTCGACAAATCCGCGGAATTGCGCGCGGAGCTGGCAAAACTGAACAGCGCCGGAAAAATCGAGGAAAGAAACAAGTTCATAGACGCCAACAGCGGCCACTGGGCTAAACTGAAACCGTGGCTGCAAGCGCTTTCCATGGGAAAATGCTGGTTTTCCGAAGTCCGGGAGCTGTATTCCCACTACGACGTGGAGCATTTCCGCCCCAAAAAAGAAGCCAAGTCCCTGGACGGCAATGTCCGCGACGGCTACTGGTGGCTGGCGTTCGACTACACCAACTTTCGAATCTGCGGTACGGTGGGAAACAGGAAGAAAGGAGGGTGGTTTCCCCTCAAGGACGGTTCCCTCTGCTCCACCTACGAAAACCAGTGCGAAGAATCGGAAACGGCCTACTTGCTGGACCCGACAGATCCCAGCGACGCGAGCCTCGTCGCATTCGACGAAGAAGGGAACATTTTTCCGGCTCCACGCGATGACATGTCCGACTGGCAATGGCAACGGGTGGAAGAAAGCATAAAGCGTCTTAAGCTCAGGGACCACGAACCCCTTAACGAAGAGCGAAGAAAAATCTGGCAAGACGTCAGCCGGGAGATCGAGATGTGCCTACGGGCAAAATCGCGTTACTCGGGCGGCAACAACCCGGGAGCCAAGGTGAAATTGAATAGCCATATCCAAAAAATTCGTGAAATGACCCAGAGCGAAGCCCAACTTTCGTCGGTGGCAAGATGGTGCGTCTTGTTCAGAAACGATCCTTGGTTAATACGTGTGATATTCGAAATCTTACATTGAATCCATAACGTCTCCCATCATGGACGTCGATTGCTTTGCCCGCACACGCTTGACCGATACCATTAAACATTATATTTTGGTACAAATCGATTTTGAGGAGGGTCTAAGATGCAAAAAAACACGAGCGTGACTCTTGGCAAACATTACGAGTCGTTCATCAGCAAGCAGATTGAAATCGGCCGCTTTTCTTCCGCGAGCGAAGCCGTTAGAGCGGGCCTGCGGTTGCTCGAAGAAAGGGAAACAAAGCTCGCCGCACTCCGACGGGCTTTGGAGGACGGAGAGAAAAGCGGGTTTGCCGAATATTCCTTGAACGGCGTTTTAAAGGAACTCGATTCGGAAGACGGCGAAAATTGATGCTGCCTTTGCGGATGACCAAGAAGGCTGTTCTGGATTTGAAAGAAATAGGACGTTTCACTCAAGAGACGTGGGGGAGACGGCAACGGGATAAATATCTTTCAAAATTGGACGAGTGTTTCGAGATGATAGCCAGTCAACCGCAAATAGGAAAAGCTTGCGATTACATCCGCGCAGGCTACCGCAAATACCATGTAGGGCGACATTTGATCTTTTATCGAAAAAGAGCCGATCATATAGAAATAGTCAGGATTTTGCACGACCGAATGGATGTTGACAGCCACTTTTCCGGTCCGTGAAGCTTTCCGCTCTTTTACGATGTCGTCAACGTTTTTCATTTTTCCCTTCGATACGATCCGTGTCGCGCACAAGTTGGCGACTCCGTAATTTGAAAGCGGAGGACATCCGCGCCGAGACCGACGAGTTCGAGACCATATGGAACGGAAACGACCCGAACCTTCCGGTTCTTCCGCTTCCCAAGGCCGTCCGGGACTGCCTGGTCAGGTTCAAGCCGGACGACGGTCCTCCGAAATCGTTGAAAAAAAGCGCGGCGGGTGCTGGCGATATCGCCTCGCGGCCAGGTACGGCAATGGATGGAGGAACTTCGGGAGAAGGCGGCTCTAACCGCCTGGTTTTTCGACGGCGACTCCTTGCGGGACGTCGGGGGAAGAACCCGACGCTCGTCGAAGCCGCTGGAGGAGGACGGCGTTCCGATCGTATCCCGTCACTGGATCGCCCGTTCCAAAAGAAGACACGAAATCCTTTCCGTATTGGAACCGTGGGACGCCGTCGTTGTGGACGAAGCCCACGCGGCAAGGCGGAAGGTGTTCGAGAGCAACGCGCCCAACCTTTTGTTGAGCCTGCTGCGGGATTTGAAACAAAAGGCGCTCGCCCGGTGTTTCTGGCTTCCGACCGCCACGCCCATGCAACTGGCGGCGCGGGAGGTTCACGATCTTCTCTTGCTGTGCGGTCTGGACGATCCCCGGTGGAAGGAATGGTCGCGGGCGTCGGGGTTCGAGGGGTTTTTCGCGAACCTGCGTTCGTTCGCGACGGAACCGTCCGTCCGGAAGGACCTTTTGGACATGGCCCGCACGGCGGTCGAAACGGGAGCGGAGGACTTGAATCCGGCCAAGCCCCCCGCCGGATGCTGGGACGATTTCGAGTGGACGGGCATGGTCAGGCGGGCGAAAGGCGCTCCGGGCCTTGGCCTCCAGTTGAAAAACCTGACCGGGGAAAGGGCGTCGGCCCTTGCCAGGGCGCTTTCGCGTCAAACCCCCTTGTCGGTGTACATGTTCCGGCACACCCGCGCCACTCTTCGCGCGTACTGGGAAAAAGGATTGGTCAAGGGGCTTGCCAAACGCGTTCCCGAAGACGCTCCCGTCGATTTTTCGGACGAAAAGGAAAGAGAGCTGTACGCGAAAATCGACGATTTCTGCCGCGATTTTTACCGCCTTTCCGACGTCTCCGCCCGACAGCGCGCGGGCCTCGAATTCCTCATGGCCGTTTTCCGAAAACGCCTTTCCAGCAGTTTCGAAGCCTTCCGAAAAAGTCTGGAGCGGAGAAAAGCCCTGATAGAGGCGGTCCAGCGGCGACTCGACAACGGCGAGTCCTTCCAGGGCAAAAACGACTTCGTCGACGAAGAATACGAAGCCGACGAGGACGCCGACGAAGTCTTCGATTCGGAGCGCCAACGCCTCGTCCGTTTGCACGAAGACCCGGAAAGAAGGGAACGGCTGGAAAAGGAACGGGCGGGCCTGCGGGAGTACATCGCGGAATTGGGGCAAATCTCCGTGGACGGCAAGTTCGTCGCGTTCGAAAAAAAGCTGTTCGAATTGCTCGGCGAGGGCCGCCGCGCGGTCGTGTTCACCCAGTATTTGGACACGCTCGATTTTATCAAGGCGAGGCTGGAAACCGTTTTGTCGGGCGGGATGGGTTGCTGTTCCGGGCGCGGCGGAGAAGTGTGGGACCCTGTCGAATACTGCTGGAGGATCGTCGAAAAGGCCGAGATCAAGGACCGTTGCAGGCGGGACCACCCGCAGGCTCTGCAAGTGCTTCTCGGCGCCGACGCCGCGTCGGAAGGCCTGAATTTGCAGCAGTTCTCCGCCCTGGTCAACTACGATCCGCCCTGGAACCCCATGCGGGTGGAGCAGCGAATCGGAAGGATCGACCGAATCGGACAGGAGCGGCCGGACGTGAAAATCGTCAATCTCTACATCCGGGGCGCCATAGAGGAGGACGCCTATTTTACGCTCAGGCATCGCATCGGGGCTTTCGAGGAGGTCGTGGGGCCGCTTCGGCCCATCCTGGCGGAAATGCCTAGGATTTTAAGGAGAGTCGCCGTCGGAGAGCTGGAACTGGAGCAGGCGAGAAAAATGCCGGAGGAAGCGGCGAAAAAGGAAACACCGCCGGTCGCCGATGCGTTTGAAACAGCTGGCGGGGAAATCGACCCGGATCTCTCCCCGGAACAATCCGTCGCGAAACCTGTCGTAAAACCCGCAACTCAGGAACAACTGGCGGCGTTCTGCCTGGCCCACCCGGCTCCCGGCATGATTGTAGACGCCGCGCCCGAACCCGGCGAGAAAACCGTAACCTCCGACGGTCTTCCGGGCTGTCTGTCGATCAATTGGCCCGACGTTCCCCCGCAAACCGGCATATCCCCGGCCGAAAGCATCGCGGCCACCTTCGACGGCCGAATGGCCGACAAACACCCCCCGACCGCCCCTGTCCGGGACGCCGAGGGAAACCTGGTCGAGGGAGGGGAGGGCGTTCGGCTGCTCACTTGGGGAGATCCCTACATGGAAGCCTGGCTCGCTGTGATCGGGGGATAAAAAAGGACTCGCCAGGCGTCGGGGAAAAACACAGGCGGCCTCGTTGCCGACCACCCTCCTTCTGGGGTGATGAAAATATCGAGTTTTCGGTATTTAAACTCCAGTCCGGTTTTGT